>JANWKK010000052.1 GCA_025451425.1 Gemmatimonadaceae bacterium | reverse complement strand
GCCAAGTTTACGATGAACGACAAAGTGCACACGGTCGTCGGCGTTCTCCCAGCAATGGCCGGCTATCCGAACGAGGCGGATATCTTCCTGCCCGCTGGCGCGTGTCCATTCCGCTCGGCGCCGGTGATGATGAACGATTACGGCATGCGGATGGTGGGCGCGTTCGCCGTCCTTCGCCCGGGCGTGTCGCTCGAGCGTGCGCGCGTGGAGCTCGCGACGCTCGCGGCCCGAAACCATGCCGCGCACCCCCAAGCATATCCGGCGCAACAGCGCTTCCACTACGCGGTGAGCCTTGCTCGCGATGAGATGACGTCGCGGGCGAAGCCGATCTTGCTGCTGCTCTTCACGACCGCGGCCTTTCTGTTGCTTGCGGCGATTGCGAACGTCGCGAATCTCACTCTGTCGCGGCAGATGCACCGGGGACGCGAGATGGCTGTGCGCGTTGCTCTGGGCGCGCCACGCGCGCGCATCTATCGGCAGCTTGCTTTAGAGAGTTTATATGTATCGCTCGCTGGAGGTGCGATCGGCGTCGCGCTCGCGGCGTCGAGTGTCGGCTTGCTGCGCGCGACGGCGACGCGTCTCACGCCGCGGGCGGACGAGATTCAGATGAGCGCTTCTGTCTATGGGTTCGCGTTGGTACTCTGTGTGCTGACGGCGCTCTTTGTTGCGGCCGTGCCGTTCGTTCAATTGGCTCGACGTCGCAACGTTGCCGATGCGCTTCGGCAGGGGAACACGGGTGCCATGGCGACGCGCGGCGATCATCGTTTGCGCAATGTGCTCGTCGTCGCGCAGGTGGCGCTCGCGTTCGTGATGCTCGTGGGAGCCGGGTTGATCGCGCGGAGCCTCGTGGCGCTGAGCCGCATCGACGCCGGGATCGAGGTGCACAATGTGCTTACGGCTCGGCTCACTCTCAACTTCACCAAATACAACAGCGGACAGCTGACGCGCAATTTCGCCGCTGCACTCCTCGATCGGCTGAACGGCATGCCAGGCGTCTCATCCATGGCGCTGGCGAGCACGTTACCGTTAGGCAATGCGCAGACGCAGAACATTCGATTCCAGATTGAAGGTAGGAGCAACGCAAGCAGCGCGGACACGCCGCACTCGGACGGGACCTTAGTGAGTCCCGGCTACTTTCGGACGATTGGCGTGCCGCTTCTCCGAGGCCGAGACTTCACCACAGCCGATCGAGACACGAACACGCAGTCCGCGATCGTGAGCCAGCGGTTGGCGAGGAGCTATTGGGGCTCGCGGGACCCGATCGGCACCCGCATCAGCCCCGACAGTGGACGACATTGGCTTACCATCGTCGGCATCGTTGGCGACGTGCGCATGACGGGCCTGGACAAGGACGTGACGGACGAGATCTACGCGCCGCTGTTGCGCAACGGCTCGGGCGACATGCGCGTGTTTTTGCGGACGACAGGCGCGATGCCGCCGGTGGTGAACGCACTCCGGGCGGCGGTCCACGAAATCGACGCGCAGCAGCCCGTCGCATCAGTCCAGACGCTGGAAGAGGTGCGCGGCGCGCAGCTCGCCGAGCCGCGCCTCACGGCGACGTTGCTGATCGTGTTCGCCATCGTGGCGCTGGTGTTGACCGCGACGGGGTTGGCGGGCGTCATCGGGTATGGCGTGACGCAGCGGCTGCCGGAGATCGCGATTCGGGTCGCCCTCGGTGCCACCGCGGCGCGCGTGCTCGCGCTCGTTATGCGGCAGGGGATGGCGATTGTCGTGATCGGGCTCGCAGTCGGCCTCGGGGTTGCGCTCGAGGGGAGCAGGCTCGTGGCGAAGTTGCTCTTTCACGTTGCGCCAACGGATGTACTGACGTACGCGTGCGTCGGGCTCGTGATCCTAACGACGGCGGGGATTGCGTGCTTCCTGCCTTCGCGACGAGCGCTGCGAGCGGATCCGGCGCGGGTATTCAGAGCTGGCGCGTGATTGGTGGTTGGTGATTGGTTGGTGGTGGTTGGCGGTTCGAACCAGGCAAGAGGCAGGCTGGGATCTCCGGGAGATCACTGCTCATCGCCGCGCCTCGGATCTAATTCCGCTCCCAGCTGAGCTGTTTGTCTCGCGTCTCGCCGCTAGCTCTCCTTACTGAGGTAGTTCTCTGTTCTCAGTGAGCCCTCAGCTTGCCGCTCGCCTCTGGGCTCACCTTCTCGGGCGAGATGCCAACACGTCGATTGGAAAGGCCTGAGCTGATTTTCTCATCTCTCACGGCGCGCCGAAACTCTTACAGCACGAGAGCGCAGCGGCTTTGCGTCGGCGTAATTTCTACGCCACATGGACAACGTCACCCACTCACTGGCCGGCCTCCTCGTCGCCGAGGCGGCGCTGCGGCTTCGGACGCGCCTGACGAAGGCGGAGCCGTCGCCTCGATTTAGGGCGGTTGCCGCGATCTCATCGATGATCGCCGCGAACCTTCCGGATGCGGACTTGGTCTACAGCGGATTGGGAGGAAGTCATCTCCGCTATATGCTCCAACACCGTGGCTACACGCACACCGTGTTGTTCGCGATCGTCGGCGCGGCCGTGGCCTACGGCGTCTCGACGTTTGTGTGGCGATGGCGAGCGCGAGAAGGCCCGACACGGGAGGACGCGAACTGGCTTCTCGGCTTGCTTCTCGTGAGCACATTCAGTCACCTCGTGCTCGACTGGACCAACAGCTATGGCTTCCATCCATTCTGGCCCTTCGACGATCGCTGGTACTACGGTGACGCCGTGTTCATCGTCGAGCCGTGGCTGTGGGTCGTTTCGGTGCCAATGCTCGTTAGGGCGACCGGCAATGGCGTGGCACGTGTTGTCCTATCACTCGTCCTGCTCGCGGGACTCGCCCTGGCCTGGAGAATGGACTTCGTGTCCCGAGGCGCCGCAGGCGCTCTCACAATGGGTGCCGTGCTGTTCCTCGTGCTCGCGCTCATGATGCGTCCAGGGCCTCGAGTCGTTGCCGCCGTCGCGGGCTGGATCGCTGTCACGTTGATCTTTACTGCTGGTTCGGCCGAAGCTCGGGCGACGATGCGGCGCGCTGTACACGAAGCAAATCCGGAAGCGGAGCTGCTGGACATCGTCGTGTCGCCGTTGCCGGCAAACCCTGCGTGTGCGTCGGTGATTTCGGTAGAACGGTTAGGCGTGTCATATCACGTTACGACTACGCGAGTGAGCGCTGTGCCGACGCTCGTCGATGCGTCGAGCTGCGGCGGGCGGCAGGGAGCGAGTGCAATGTTGGCGCCGTCTGCGCGACCGTCGACGTCCGCCGTGCATTGGGACGGTGAGTGGACCGCGCCGAGCGCCGAGCTCGCGACGCTCGTGCACGCGAGCTGTCCCGCGGCTGCGGCCATGCGCTTCATCCGCGTACCGATCTGGCGCGTCATCGTCGACTCGAGCGTCGTGCTCGGCGACGTGCGCTTTGGCGGTGGGTCGGGCAGCAGCTTTAGCGATGTGAAGGTGCCGCAGCGGTCAGCGACGTGTCCCCTCGCGGTGCCGCCCTGGACGCCGCCGCGGGCCGATTTGCTCGGGCTCTGATCGGCTACTCCACGTGACTGAGAGCAAGACGCCCTGGGTCTAGCGCCATGGCGCCGGCGCGACACCGCTGCGTTCGAGCCACATGCTTGCGAGTTCAGGAATTCTCCCACACTGTGTTGCTTTGGTGCGCTCGCGCGTTAGGTGATCGCTTGTATTAGTGCCTTTTCATCGGGATCTCCCGAGTGAATGTGGTGAGCTCCGTGACGGTCCGTTCAGCGTGTGCGCTCTCAACCGCTGCCACCCTCATTTTGGTTGGAGGTTGCCGCGACGTGTCGTCGCATCTCGCGCCGCAGGGCGGTCCGGACACGACCGGTTTGCGCCTTGTCGCCCTTTACGGTGAGCAGGTGAACGGCGAGCCCGGCTCGGCGGACGATGCGGAGCCGCTTGTTGTCGCGCTCTGGAATGGCGTCGGTCGGCCGGTGCCTAACGTGCAGATCACGTGGAGCGTTGCTGGCAGCGGCACTCTCCAACAGGCGAGTGCGTTGACCGACAGCGATGGCCTCGCCAGTGCCTCGTGGATGTTCGGCGACGATCGGAGCTCGCAAGTCGCGGTCGCATCGGCATCAGGCCACGAGATCGACTTTCGCGGATGGGTGAGGCAGTCGCCCGATATCGCAACGGACACGTTGCTTCCCTTGCACCTAACGACGTACGACGGCTCGGGCCAAGTCGTTCATCCCGACGTGATCTTTCTGCCGCATAGCTGGGACGGCGGGACCGCGCGGCTCGCGATGGCAATCACGCCGTATCCGTACGGCGACGCGCATCAGGAGAACCCCTCGATTTTTCTCAGCGAGTCGGGCGCTTCCTGGAAGTTGCCCGGGGCTGCGGCCAACCCAGTGGTGCACCCGACGACGAAGGACGCCTATCTCTCCGATCCCGCGCTCGTCTTCGACCAGCCGGCGCATCGACTTCGCATGTACTACCGCGAGGTGATCGACGGTGAGAATGTCGTGCGCCTCGTGACGACGATGGACGGCGTTGGCTGGAGCACGCCGCTCGAGGTCATCAGTGTCCCGTCGCACGGCCTCGTCTCGCCGAGTGTCGTCAGGCGATCGGCGACGAACTGGTTGATGTGGTCCGTTAACGGCGGCCCGGATGGGTGCTCGAACAAGGACGCCTACGTCGATCTGCGCCATTCGGGTGATGGTCTCTATTGGGACGCGCCGACTCGCGTCGTGCTCGATCAGCCCGGAGGGTACCCGTGGCACATTGACGTGAAGTGGATTGGTGCGCTCCAGGAGTACTGGGCGTTGTACAATCTGAAATCGGCCGGCTCGTGCGTCACGCCCGCGGTCTATCTCGCGACGAGCCCCGATGGCGTGCAGTGGACGACGTACAGGAATCCCGTCCTACAACGTGGCGCGATCGCCGAGCTCGCCGACGTCGTTTACCGATCAAGCTTCATTTACACGAAGTCGGACGACATGGTGACGTTCTACTTTTCGGGCGCGCGCTGGGACGGCGAGCATTACGTCTGGAGTGGGGCGGTACAGCGCCGTTCGCGTGAGGCGCTATTCGCCGGCCTCCAGCGGCTGGACGGGCCCGCGCTCCAACGGACACGTTGGGAGCTGCCGAGTCCGGAGCGCTTCGTCGGTGGGTCGCCCCGGCGATTCCGATAGCCTCGTGTGAGCGACATCTGATTCACAGTCGTGAATCGCACTAGGACGCGGCGCCCGGGTCAGGCAGCCCTCGACTGGCCGCCCGCTGGCGTTCGTCAGGCCCGGTGCTCATACTATTTGAGCCTCAGCTGGCCTCCCAGCCCGGCTCGAGCCCCCACACCCACGATGAATTCGATGCTCCGTCGCACCGCGTTGTTCGCCGCCGCGCTGGCGCTTCTCATGCCCGCGGCCGCGCTCTCGGCCCAAGCACCTACGATCACTCAGCAGGGTGATCCCAGCGTCCAGTCCGACACGATCTACAAGCTCGCCGTGAAGGCGGCCGACCATCCCGAGGAGTCGGCCGTCTTTCTGCTCGACGACGGCGTCGTGCGCCTCGAAGCGGATGGGCGCGGCACGCAGACCTTCCGGCAAGTTGTGCAAATCCTCAAGCCCGAGGCGGTCGAGAACTACAACGAGTTCCGCTGGAGCTTCGCGCCTGGCCACGAGAAGTTCACGCTCAACTGGATTCGCGTGATCGGCCCCGACGGGACGGTGATCAGCAGCGGTCCGTCGCAAGAGCAGCTTTCGGACATGCCCGCGCAGATGGGCGATCCGGTCTATTCCGATCGCAAGGTGAAGCGCGTCTCGATCTCCGGCGTCGCGCCCGGTACGCTCATCGACTACAGCTATACGCGTGAGGAGCTCAAGCCCTTCCTCGCCGGCGACTTCTTCCAGACCTGGAGCGTTTCGACTGGGCTCACCGTCAAGCGGTCTCGCTTCATTGTCGATCTGCCGGCGTCGCTCGCGGTCAGATTACATGAGCGCAACTTGAACTTTCCCAGGAAGACACAAGACGTCGCCGGACGCAAAGTCTACACCTGGGTCGCCGCCGATGTGCCGAGGCTCAAAGGTGAGCCGTATGCGGCCGATTCGAACGACGTCCAGATGCAAATCGCCCTCTCGTCGCCATTGACCTGGAAGGATATCGGCAGTTGGTACGCCAAGATTGGCCACGACCGGTATTCGTTAGGCTCGGCAGCCAAAACGAAGCTCAAGGAACAGCTCGTGAAGGCGGCGCCGAAGACACGCGACGACACGATCCGCGCCGTCCAGCGCTGGGTCGCCCAGGACATTCGTTACGTCTCCATCGCGCTTGGACTCGGTGGTTACCAGCCGCGATCTCCGGACACTGTGGTGGTCAGCGGTTTCGGTGATTGCAAGGACAAAGCGACGCTCTTCGTCGCGGCGATGAATTCACTCGGCATCACCACGTTTCCGGTACTGTTGAACTCAAGCGGTGTGAGCTACCGGGAGCTGGCCACGCTCGACCAGCTCGACCACGCGATCGCCGCGGTGAAGATGCCGACCGGTTATCAGTTCACTGATCTGACGTCCGAGTTCACGCCCTACGGCGAGCTGCCGTACGGCGAGCAGGGTGAACTCGCGCTCGTCGTACACCCCGACGGAACGACGGAGGAGAAGGAACTTCCGCTCACGCACGCGGCGGACAACACGACCTCGACTCACCTTCTCGGTGTGTTGTC
>JANWKK010000051.1 GCA_025451425.1 Gemmatimonadaceae bacterium | reverse complement strand
TCGAGCCGTTCCTGGTGGCGAGCGGCCTCGAAGAGCTGGCCGCGCACCACCCGCCACACTTCGTACACGCCATCGCCGAAAATGAAGCCGCGATCGAGCGCTGATATCGTCGCCTCACCAGCAGGCAAGTACCGACCATTGAGATAGACGAGCATCCCAAAGCGTACAGCCTCGCGCCTGACGCGTACAGGGGAGCATGCGCAGAGGGTGGAGAGTTGAGTGCAGAGGGAGGCTTTGGCCACCCTCCACGCTCGGCTCTCTACGCTCTGCCCTCTTAGTCTCCCATCGCTGGTACCGGGTGCTCCGCCGTCATCTGCCGCGGCCGATATCCGGCGAGCCGTGCAAATGCCCGACGCCACTCGTCAAGAATCTCATAGCCCGTCGGAATAACGAGCAGAGTCAGGAACGTCGACGTGACGACGCCGCCGATGACCGCGATGCCGAGCGGGGCTCGGAATTGCGCACCCTCGCCACGCCCCAACGCGACCGGAATCATTCCGGCGATGAGCGCAAACGTCGTCATCAAGATCGGGCGCAACCGAATCGAGCCGGCCTCGATGAGCGCTTCACGAAGCGGCTTCCCGTCCTTCTCGCGCGCCCACTTCGCAAAATCGATGAGCAGAATCGCATTCTTCGCGACGATGCCCATCAGCATCATCACTCCGATCAACGTCATGATGTTGATCGTGTTCCCAGTGATCGCCAGCGATACCATTACGCCGATCAATGACAGCGGCAACGAGATCATGATCGCGATCGGATCGAGGAACGACCCGAACTGCACCACGAGTATCAAGTACATCAGCATCAACGCGACGCCGAGGGCGAAGAAGATCTGCCCGAAGACTTCGCCCTGATCCTTCGACTCGCCACCCATCGTATACCGGACGCCCGGCGGCAACGTCAGCTTCTTGATTCGCGATTCGATATCGGCCGACACGTCTCCGGACGCGCGGCCCGAAGTATTTGCTTCGACTGTGACGACCAGCTCGCGATCGAGATGGTCGATGATCGCCGGACCTGTGCTCTCGCGGATCGTCGCCACCTGGCCGAGCGGTAGAGTACTCGGGAGTCCGTTCGATCCGGCGACGACGAGTGGCAGCGCCGCCAGATCGGCCGCGCGTCGCCGCGATTCAGACGAGAGGCGCACTTCGACATCGCGAGTTTCGCCGCTCGGGTCCACCCAATCACCAGACTTGAGTCCCGCGAACGCCGGACGCAACGCCTGCGCAACTTCGCCGACTGTAATACCCAGGCTGCCGGCAACGCCTCGGTTCAGCTCCACGTTCAGCTCGGGCTTCTGACCTTTCGTCGAGAGCCCGATATCGACCGCGCCTGGGACTTTTCGTACTTCTTCACGCACCATCTCGGCCGCCTGATTGAGCGCCACGAGGTCATTGCCGCGGAGCTGCATCTGGAGCTGCTTGCGTCCGCCCCCGAAGTCGCTCGTGAACACGGACAGCGTGACGCCGGCCACGTGCTTCGTCTCTGCGCGCAGTAGGTTCGCGAACTGCTCGGCGCTGATCGAGCGCTTGTTCTTCGGAACCAGGCGAACGTAGATGTTCCCCTCGTCGACCGTGCCTGTCGAGGTATTGCCTAACGTGCTATACGTGTAGAGAACTTCTCTATGTGATCGTGCAATCCGTGCAGCCTCTTCGGCCTTGAGCCGCGTGTACTCGAGGTTCGACCCGGGCGGCGTCTCGAGCGCGATCGTCATCTCGGCACGGTCGTCTTCAGGGAAGAAACCGACACCCACCGTGCGGACTGGCGTCGCGACGCTCACGAGCAGCACGCCGACAAACGCGCCGCCCAGCGCGATCAGCGTGCGACTCCACCATTCGGTGTCCTCTCTGCTGAACGCATACGCGACGATCGCAACTCCGACAATCGCGCCTGCTAGCCCAGTGAGCCCCTTCGATGGCAGCACGAATGCCGACACGAACGCACCCGACGCGATCGTGATCATGGCGGCGCGGTGATCGAGCGCCCAGGCAATGACCTTCTTATAGTTCTGCGCCTGCCGATTGAACCAATGATTGAAGCGGTCGAGCTGACGCGTGATCCACCACTTCTCGTGCTCCAGCCGGTGCGGATCCGCCCAATAGGCCGACAACATCGGATCGAGCGAGAAGGAGACGAACAACGACACGAACACCGAGCAGGCGATGGTCAGCGCGAACGGCTTGAACCACTGGCCGCCGATTCCCGGCATGAATCCGATGGGTACGAAGACCGCCAGAATCGAGAACGTCGTCGCTGCCACGGCGAGACCAATCTCGTCCGTGCCTTCACGCGAGGCGGTATAGTGGTCCTTCCCCATCTCCACGTGCCTAACGATATTCTCGCGGACGACGATCGCGTCGTCGATGAGAATACCGATCGCGAGCGAAAGGCCGAGCAGCGACATCGTCTCGAGCTTGAAACCGAGTACCCACACGGCGATAAACGACGCGAGCACCGAGACCGGCAGCGCCAGTCCCGTGATCACCGTCGACCGCCAGGAATTGAGGAACAGGAACACAACCAGGACCGTGAGGATCGCGCCTTCAATGAGTGCTTCCTGAACATTCGTGACCGCGTGATCGACGCGAACGCCGGAATTCTTCACGACCTCGATCGTCGTGCCAAATGGCAGTCGCTTTTTGATCTCATTTACGCGCGTGATGAGCCGATCGGCCACGTCGGTCGTGCTGTACCCCTTCGATTTCTTGACGTCGATGCCAACCGCCTCACGGCTGTCGTATAGTGCGAGCGTGCGCGGCTCGATCGTGCCGTCCTTGATCTCCGCGACCTGCCCGAGTCGAATGAGTTGCCCGTTCCGCTCGGCGACGACGAGATGGGTGAACTCCTCGGGGTTTTCGAGGCGTCCCTTGAGGCGGATCGAACGTTCGTCGAGTGAACCGGTGACGCGCCCAACGGGCGACGCGAGATTCTGGAGCTGCAGTGCTTGCACAACCTGACCGACGCCGACCCCGACTGCCTGCAGCGCCTGCGGCTTGAGCTCGACTGTCAGCTCGCGCTCCTGCTTGCCGAACACGAGCACATCGGCGACGCCCGGCAGCGATCGCAACTCGCGCGTAATGCCGGGATCGACGAGTCGCGTCATCTCCGCCGGAGAAAGCGTCGTCGACGAAAGCGCGAGCGACACGATCGGTCGATCGGTGTCGTTTTCTTTCTTGATGATCGGCTCCTTCATTTCTATGGGAAGGTCCGACCGGATAGTAGAGATCCCGTCCCTTATATCCTGGGTCGCCTCGTTGAGATCTTTCTCGAACAAGAACTCGACGAGAATGAGCGCGTAACCATCGTACGCTTTGCCCATCACCTGCTTGACGCCCGAGATTGCCTGAATCTGCTCTTCGACCGGGTCGAGGATCTGTTTCTCGACGATGTCCGGAGACGCGCCAGGATACACGATGCCTACCGAAACGAACGGCGGTGCGACGTCGGGGAACTCGTCGGTCTTCAACTTGAGCAGCGCGAAGATGCCGAACACCACCAGCGCCAGCATCGACACGACGGTGATCAGCGGCCGCTTGATGGCGAAATCTGAGATGAACATTGGTTAGCCTTTTTGTGTTGCTGGTATCTGGTAGTTGGTTGTCGGTGGATTCGGATGCGGAGCTCCGCATTCCTTGTTCACCAATCACCAACTACCAACCGCCAACCACTACTTCTTCAGGTCATTCGGCGCCGAGACACGAACTGGCGTGCCCGCGCTGATGCCGCGCGCGGCGCCTAACAACACCGTGTCGCCCGCCGAAACACCCTGCGTCACTTCGACCGTCTCCGTCGCAGCGTCGCGCAGACCCAAAGAGACCTCGGTCTTTTCCGTCCGGCCATTCTTCAGCCTCACGACACTCGGCCGTAAGCCACGTTCGTCCACGGCGCTCTGCGGCACTACCGGAGCCTGATGCGACTCACTCGAAACGCGTCCCTCGGCGAAAAGACCACCGACGAGCGTCCCACCGGTGTTTGGCAATGAGGCGATGATGCGCACCTGCCGTGTCGCTGGATCAGCAATCGGGTTGATGCGTGTCACGCGACCAATGAAGTGCCGGCTCGGGTACCCCCTCACCGAGAAGTCAACTGGCGCGCCAAGTCGCACGGCGCTCAATGCTTCCGCAGGAACGGACGCCTCGAGCCGCATCGTCGACGGATCGACGATCGTCACCAGCGCCGTTCCTGGTGAAACGACGTCGCCTGCATTCACCGACCGTGCGCTCACGATTCCCGTGAAGGGCGCGGTGATCCGCGTATTCGACAACATCTTCTCCGCGGACGCTGCCTGCGCCTGCGCCGTCGCCAGTTGGGCGCGTGCGGCGGTGAGCTGCGCTCGTGACTGCTCCGCAGCGCGCTCGGCGATGGCACCGGCCTTCAATAGAGCTTCGTTTCGATCGACTTCATGTTGCGCCACCGTGAGGTTCGCCTGCGCCGTCGTCACCGATGAGCGCGCGGACAACGCCTGATCACGAATCGCCGTGTCATCGAGACGAATCAATAGCTGGCCAGCGTTGACCCGTTGGCCCTGGTCGATCTGCGTCTCGACGACTGGCGCCGACAATTCCGCACGAACCGTCGCCTCACGCTCTGGCGCGAGAGATCCGGAAAGGGCCGGCCCGGTCCGAATTTCCTGGTTCGAGACGATGACGATGTTCTCGGGACCGATGACGACCGACTCAGTGGCCGCTGGCTCCGCATTCGCGTCGCCGCGACGGCAGCTCACCGCGACACTGGCAGTCGCCGCGACCAACGTCAGTCCAATGATGCTGCGCGTCCGCCGCCTCGCCTGCACTGTCGTACTCATGGCGTGATACCTCCCCCTGAAACTCCGCTCGCGCTTGCGGCGGCTTGTGTCTGCGTTCGAGTGGGCGTCTGTGTTCCGATACCGTTAGGCGTTGACTGGGCGGAACCGTTCACCGCACTGCCCGATTGTGTTTGCGACTGCGCCGGCGCGCCCGCTCCGGCTGCTTGGAGCGGGAGGTCCCTCAAGAGCGCGAGCTTCACGCGCGCGACCGCCAGATCACGAGCGGCTTGTGCTCGATTGGCGAGTGCCTGCTCGAGCAGAATTCGGGTCTGCGAAAGATCTGTCTGCGTCGAGATCCCTTCGCGATATCGGATCTGGTCGATGTTGTATGCTTGCTCGGCTTGTCCCGCCGTGCCCGCGCTCGCTTGCCACGTTGCTTCCGCCTGTTGTAGAGCACTCAGTGCGACACGCGCATCGAGCGCGGCGAACTCGCGCGTCTGCTGCAGTTGCGCGCGAGCCTGGTCGAGATTGGCCTGCGCGATCATCTCATCGCCTTTGATCTTGCCCCCATCGAAGATCGGCATTGACGCGGTGACGCCGACCGTCCAGTTGATGCGCGCATTGTTCAGCTGGAGGACCAGATTCGTCGGGAAGTACAGTCTTTGATAGCCCGACGTGATTTGCAGATACGGCAGCTTCTCGCCCTTCGCTGCTTTGAGCAGTCCTTGCTGCGCGCGCACGTTCTGCTCGAGCTCGCGCACCGGCGCTCGGTCGCTGACGTTCGTGTCCACGACCATCGTCGCCAGCGTTGCCGACGCAGGTGAGATCGCGCGCGAGCTTCCGGCCTTCACTGCCGCGAGTACGGCGGTCGAGGTGGTCGTGGAGTCGTCGAGCGGCGTCGACAGCGCAATCGCGCCGTCCATCGGCAAGTTAAGCAGCTGCTTAAGTCGGTAGTACGCGACCTCGCGCGAATTCCTCGCTTGGAGGACGACTGGCACTTGATTGTCCCGAGTGACTTGCGCGCGCAGCAGGTCGAACTCCGCTTGATTGCCGACTTGCTTCGCGACACGCGTCTGTCGAAGGATCTCCTCCGTCTGCGCGAGCGCCGATTCCTGGATCGACACAAGATTATCGGCGAGCGCGGCGTCGTAATACGCCTGCGTCACGTCGAGCGCGAGCTGCGCCTTCTGCGCCGCGACTTCGATCACCGCCGAATTGCTTCCAGCCCTCGCTGCCTGATACTGGCCGGAGATGCGGCCCCCGGTATAGATGTTCTGCGAGAAATTCAGTCCGGCCGTGTACTGGTTGGGAGCACCGAAGCCGACGCTTTGGAAGTTGAAGCCGCCGGCCGCCGCCTGGCACGTGCTCGCCTGAGCCAGCGCCGCCTGGACCTGCGCCTGCGTCGCGCCAACGGGAATCGAGGGCGCACACAGGGCTTGCGGACGAGGCGTGCTCGACGTATCCGCGGGGGCGCCGAAGCTGACACCCTGGAACTGCGAGTTGAGCGTTCGCTGATAGATCGCGACCGCGCTGACCTGCGGCATGTACTGGCTCCGGGCCTGATAACGCTGTCCCTCCGCCCTCGTTAGGCCGGCGCGTGCGATCTGGACCGCCTCGCTCTGGCCTTCCGCTGCCTTGAGTGCATCCTCGAGCGATAGGCGGCGCACCGCCGTCGCTGCTTGACGAGTCGTGTCCTGCTGCGCTCCGAGCGGTCGCGGCCATCGCACGAACAGCGCGACGAGCGCGCCGAGAGCGGCGATGGTGACACCTCGGGTGTGGGTCCGAGACATGATGGGTACGCTGATGATGGTGATGAACGAGATGGCTACTGCGCCGCCGCGCGACGGCAATTGGTGTCGAGCGCGGACCTGAGCGGGACGGCATCGCCCGCGCCTAACGCGCCGACGGCGCGCAGGAACACGCTGACGTACTTCGCCGGAGCTTCTTCTTCCGGCAGCGGGAACGCGTGCGGCGGCAAGACGTCACGGCCGATAGCGTCCCCGAACATCGACGACATGAACATGGAAACGGTGGTAGCTACGTCCGCGGTTTCATCAGCGAATCCGGCCGCCTGCAGACGCGCGACGTACGCGCCCAGCGTCGCCGCGGCACAATTGGGCCCCTCGCACATCACAATCGCGGCCTCGGGCCGCTCTTCGAGCTCGCCGAAGCACTTCCGGATGATCGAGCGCCATTGCCGCATGTGGGCCAGGAGGGCGGCGCACCAAGCGGTGATCTCGGCGTGTGGGTTCCCAGGAACCTCGGGAAGTACGGGAACCGGGAGCGACGCCGCATGCGACTGCATCATGGCCTCAAACAGCGCCGCCTTGGAGCCGAAGGTACGGAACAAGCTGACTTCATTGACGCCGGCTTCTATGGCGATCAGACGCGTGGTCGCGCCGCGGAATCCATGCTGCGCGTAGACGCGCGCTGCTGCCTGGAGAATTCGTTCGCGAGTGTCCATGGCGGCGGATTCTAAACGGAGACTCAGCTGAATGCAAGTAGTTACTTGCTTTCACCCATACGGACCTGAATGATATGCCACAGATATATCTAATGGCTCCGAGATATATCTGCGGATATATCGGCGCAACGCTCGCCAAGGTTTCAGCGATCCGCAGGTGGTGACCGTGACAGTACTGGCCCCCTCGCGTCCCGCTGCGAACTTACCCAATCGTCGACTGCCACCTGCACGCGCTGCCCGATGCTCGCGCTTCTCACTCTCGTTTTCGTTATTTCCGGCGCCGCGGGACTCATCTACGAGTCGATCTGGAGCCGCTATCTCAGCCTCCTCGTCGGCCACAGCGCCTATGCCCAGATCATTGTCCTCGTGATCTTCCTCGGGGGGATGTCGTTAGGCTCCCTCCTCGTCGGCCAGCGCTCCGAGCGCCTGCGTCATCCCCTGCTGTGGTACGCCGGAATCGAAGCCGCGATTGGCTTCATTGGCCTCGTCTTCAACTACGTCTACATCGATATCTCCGACGCGGCGTACGACTCGATCTTCCCCGCGCTCGCCGGAGGCTGGGGCCTCGTGATCGTCAAATGGCTACTCGCCGGCCTCATGATCCTCCCGCAGTCCATTCTCCTTGGCACGACCTTCCCACTCATGAGCGCGGGCGCGATTCGCCTCCTCCGCGAGCGGGCTGGGCGTGTGCTTGGGCTACTGTACTTCGCGAACAGCTTTGGTGCTGCCGTCGGTGTACTCGTTGCCGGCTTCGTCCTGCTCGATCGCGTCGGTCTGCCGGGGACGCTCATCTCAGCTGCGATTCTCAACTTCATCGCCGCCGCCGCCGTCGCGCTCGGCGCGCGTCTCGTTGCTTCGCGCGCGGAGGAGGAGGCAGCAGAAGCGACGCCGATCTTGCCTAACGGTTCCGACGGCATGCCGACCCCGGTCGGTCTCCTGCTGACGATCTCCTTCGGCACAGCCGTCGCCTCGTTCATCTACGAGATTGCGTGGATCCGCATGCTTTCGCTGGTCCTCGGGAGCGCGACGCACTCGTTCGAGCTGATGCTTTCGGCATTCATCCTTGGCCTCGCGCTCGGTGCCCTCTGGATTCGGAGCCGAGCGGATCGGGCACGGGACCCGCTCGCGCTTCTCGGCGCGGTGCAGTGCATCATGGGGATGCTCGCCATCGCCACCCTTCCGCTGTACGTCGCATCATTCAGTTGGGTCGCGACTCTCCTCGACACATTCAAGCAGAGCGACGCCGGTTATCGCGGATTCCTCGCCGCTCGTTATGCGATTTGCCTTCTCGTGATGCTGCCGGCGACGTTCTGCGCTGGCATCACGCTGCCGTTGATCACGAAGTTGCTCATGGACGGCGGCGGCCGCGTTCGCGGCGAGCGGGCAATCGGAGCCGTGTACGGACTCAACACGCTCGGTTCCATCGCGGGCGTGCTTATCGCCGGTCTCATTCTGATGCCAGTGTTCGGTCTGAAGCTCCTGCTCATCGCCGGGGCACTCGTCGACATCGTGCTCGGGCTCGCGCTGCTGCTCGTTGTCGCGCGGGCCGGTGAAGGCGACATGACCCGTCCATCGACACGCTTGCGACCTCCGTCGACGTCGCGGCTCATGGCGGTTAGCGTGCTCATCGCGGCTTTTGTCGCCTTGATCGTCATCGCCGTCGACTTTGATCCGATGCGGCTCAC
Source organism: Gemmatimonadaceae bacterium (assembly GCA_025451425.1). The sequence continues at coordinate 9,916 of JANWKK010000051.1, read as the reverse complement.
GAGCGGCGTCTATCGTTATGCGGTCCTGCCAAAGAAGGGAGACTACACCGTTCCCTTCTACCGCGATGGGCGCACCGCGACGGTGAGCATCCGCCGCATGCGGAGCGGGTTCATCACCCTGTCGACGAACGGGAAGCCGGACGCATCGATGGACGCGTTCTGGAAGGATCCCACCCGCGTCGGGCCGCCGCATCCGCTCGCGGACGACATCGCCACGCAGGTCCTACTGCCCATCGTCACGCTCGCGCACCGCCCCGATGCGCGCGACGTCGCCGTCATCGGGCAGGGTTCGGGAATGACGTCTCATCTCCTCCTCGGCAGCCCAAACGTTAGGCACCTCGCGACCATTGAGATCGAGCCGGAGATGATCAACGCGTCCCGCTTTTTCTATCCGGCGAACCGACGCGACTTCGAGGACCCCCGCGCCCATTTCGTTCTCGATGACGCAAAATCCTACTTCGCCGCCAGCGGCCGGCGTTTCGATCTCATTCTCAGCGAACCGTCGAATCCCTGGGTGAGTGGCGTATCCGGACTGTTCACGACCGAGTTCTATCGACGCGTCCGCACGCATCTCGCGGACGGTGGTGTGTTCGGACAATGGTTGCACCTATACGAGCTCGATGATGCACTCGCGACGATGGTGCTCGCGGCGCTCGATCAGAACTTTCCGTCGTACGAGATTTTCTTCACCTCGAATGCGGATATTCTCATCGTCGCCAGCAACGAGCATGTCCTCCCGACACCCGATTGGCACGTCGTTGATTTTCCCGGCGTTGCAGCAGACCTTCGTCGCGCGATTCCGCTCACTCCGGAGGCGCTCGAAGCGACGCGCCTCGCCGGGCGCCAGCTTCTGCATCCGTACCTCTCGACGCAGGTCGCGCCGAACTCCGACTACCACCCCGCACTCGATCTCGGCGCCGAGCGCACGCGGTACCTGAAAAACAATGCTGACGGCGTGAGTGGTCTCGGCGAGAGTCGCTTCGACATCGCTGCCGCGCTGTCCGGACACAAGCGCGCGTTCGGCACGACGTCGCTCTCCGTGTTGCCGGAGATCACCCACGTCGACGAACTCGCCCGAGGTGCGCGGCTCCGCCTAATGCTCGCGGCTGGCCGACTCGCCGACACGAGCGTTAGGCGCAGCGACGACGACGCAAAGGCCCGTGTGCGGCTCGATCAGCTCGAGCGGCAGCTCACGGGTTCGGCGCCCCCTGCCGACTGGCGCGTGTGGGTGGAGAATATGCGCGAATCCGAGCGGCTCATACACGGCGGCACGGCCGGCGTCGCCGACGAGAGTTTCTACGCCACACTCCGCGCGTACACAGCCCGCGTGAACGCACCAGCGCCCGCCCGCGCCGCCATGGACTTTCTGCATGGCCTCGCTGCGTGGAACTATGCCGAGGCGTCCCGCGCTGGGCAGATACTGATCGACGCGCGCGTTCGCGACACTATAGATTGGCTGCCGATCTCGCTCGTGCGAAACGGCGTCGTTGTCGCTCGCATTCAACTCGGCGACTTCGACGGTGCACGCGCCGCATTCAAGGCCTACTCCCGCAACGTGGACGAGGACCCGTTCACCGCACGCGTCCTCGCGGCATATCTGCTGGATCAAGAGCGACGACGCGGAGAGTGAGCGCATAGAGGGCCGAGGGTAGAGGGTGGAGCGCAGGCTCCTCACCCTCTACCCTCTACCCTACTGCGGCTTGCCGGCTTGAGTAACCTTTGAAAAATCTCCAGCCATGACGACTGCCATCTTCGCCGGATCGAATGTCCGGCGCAGAGCAGCGTTGACCTCGTCCGCCGTCAGCGCACCAATCTTCTGTTCGATGTTTCCATCGAACGTCATTGTGCGGCCGAGGTAAAGTCCAATCGCGAGCTGACCGGCGAGCGCTAGGTCGTTCGCGCGGGCCATCGATCGCCGCTGCAGATAAGTCGTCTTGCCCTTCTCGACCTCTTCGGCGGAGAAGCCATCCCTCACGATCTTGCCGATCTCGTCGAAGAACGCGGTGTTGACCTTTTCCGCATTCGCGGGATTCGAGATCGCCAGCGCGACCCATTGGCCTGCGCGATCCAATGCGCTCACGTTGAGCGCAGACTGCACGGCATAACTCAGGCCCTCCTTCTGGCGGATGCGGGCTGGCAAGCGGCTGTCGAGCGGACTTTCACCAAGCATGTAGTTGATGAGAAGGAGCGCCGGGTAATCCGGGTCGGTGTCCGTCATCTGAAACGTCTCTCCGGCGACGAACAGCGCATTCGCTTTGTCCGGCGTTTCGACCGTGCGCTTGTTCGTGCTCGTCGGCGCGAGTGAGACCGCGATGGGCTTGAAGGCCGTCGCGCTCTTCCAGCCGCCGAATGCATCCGCGGCAACACGGGCGATCTCCGCGTCATCGAAGTCGCCGACGACGGCAAGCTCGCCTGTCGAAGCGCCGTAGAGCTCTCTATAGAACTTGTGAACCTCGGCGAGCGTTGCCGCCTTGTAGCCCTCGATCTGCTCCTCGGGCAGCGGCACGTAGCGCGGATGCCCCTTCTCGTAGCGTCCGATCTCCCGAGCGAAGGTGATCTGGCCGAGCATCATCGGTTCCCCTCGCTGGGACTCGACGCCGGTGATTGCCTCACGCTGCGCCTGCTCGAATTCCGTCTGGTCGAATGCTGGTTGACGAAGCATGTCGCCAACGAGCTTCAACGTACCGGCGAAATTCGGACGCGTTGTTTCGATGGTTGCGCGGACATTCCCAGCCGACGCCATCGCGATTGCCACCTTCGCCTTCAACTTGTTGAGCGAATCAGTAAGCTGTTGGCGGTTGAGCGACTTTGTACCCCGCATCAGCATTTGCGCCGTAAGATTCGGCAGCATCGAGCGATTCGTGAGGGCCTTCTCGTTTCCGATGCGGAGGCTCACGACCGCCGAAACGGCCTCGCCACGATTTTTCTTCGGCAGCAGGGCGAGCCGGAAGCCCGACTTCAGCGCACTGCGATGAATGCGCGACTCGATGTTCGTCGGCGACGTGTCGAACGACTCGCCGGTCGCGACCACGACATCGCTCTTGTAGCCCTTGAGCAACGAGTCCGCGCTCGGTGCTGCCGTGATCTCCGTCCGATCCGGCTTCTCCGTAGGAATGAAGAGACCCACGGTGCGATTCGATTCCTTGAGGTACGCGCTCGCAACGCGCTGAACGTCCTGGACCGTCACCTTCTTCACCTGATCGCGGTGATAAAAGAAGAGCCGCCAGTCGCCCATGGCCATCCACTCACTCAGCTCCAAGCCGAATCGACTGGTATTGGTCGGCGCGAGGTCGAAGTTCTTGAGTACGTCTGTCTTCGCGCGCTCGACCTCTTCGGTCGTCGGCGGTTTCGCCGTCGCGATCTCCGTCGCCGCGTTGAACAGCGCTGCCTCCGCGCTGTCGATCGATTGCGTCTTCTGCATTAGCGCGGCGAGGAAGAGTCCGCCCGGATCGTGCTGTTGGAGATTGTTGGCCTGAACCGCCGACGCCTTTTTCGTCTCCACCAGCCCCTTTTGCAGACGGCCGGAAGCCGGATCGCCGAGGATGCGAGTCAAAACGTCGATCGCGGGGAAATCGGGATGCGTTCCCGCGGGAATATGATAGAACGACATGATGAGCTGCGCGTTTCCGGTGCGACGGATCGTCGCCATCCGCTCGCCGTCCTGCGTTGGCTCGACTGTGTATGTCTGATCGAGCACTCTTGTTGGACGCGGGATTGCGCCGAACTTCTCCTGCACCAGCCCGAGCGCACGCTGCTCGTCGAAGTTGCCGGCGATCATCAAAATCGCGTTGTCCGGCTGATAGTGCTTGTGATAGAACGCTTGCAGCTTCTCGATCGGCACGTTCTCGATGTCGCTCTGCGCACCAATTGGGAGATGACTGTAAGCGTGGAACAGATATGCCGTGCCTAACACACGCTTCAGCGTGACAACGAACGGGCTGTTCTCATCTTTCTCGAACTCGTTACGCACGACCGGCATCTCCTTGTCGAGATCCTCGCGCGCGATGAAGCTGTTCATCATTCGATCCGATTCGAGATCGAGCGCCCAGGCGAGACTCGAGTCAGCCGTGGTAAACGTCTCGAAGAAATTCGTCCGGTCGAACGAGGTCGTTGCGTCGAAGGTCGCACCGTGTTGCGTGATCTCCTCCGATGGATGACGATGCTTCGGCGTCCCCTTGAACTGCATGTGCTCCAGCAGGTGCGCCATGCCCGTCTCGCCGTAACCTTCCTGACGCGAGCCGACGAGGTAGGTGATGTTCACTGTCGTCTGTGGCTTCGACTTGTCCGGGAAGAGCAGGACCCTGAGACCGTTCGCGAGTCGGTACTCCGTGATGCCTTCTACACTCACCCCCTTCACGAGGGACGAGCCGGCATTTTGGGCCTGTGCGATCGCGGACGACGAGGTGAGCACGACGACACCGGCAACGGCAGCGAGCGTGCGCAAGACGTGCGAGGAAGGCATTACGACCTCTGGAAGGGGGACACTGCGCCGGTTGTTAGGACGCTCGGCGCCGTGGAAAGGTTACCACCACCTGTCATCCTCGCTGAGGAGCGAAAGAGCTTGCTGTGGAGGAGCGCAAGCAACAAAGGATCTGCTTTCGGTGGACGGAAAGCAGATCCTTCGCTGCGCTCAGGATGACAGGAGCGCTATTTTCGCCCGCTCCGCTTCCGACCGGGTGCACGTTTCCCGGCTCTCCGCTCGAGCACTACTTCGCGCTCGACGATCATAAATCTGATCAGGCGATCCGTCGCGTCCGGAAAATCACGGAGTCGGTCTCGGTAGCGATCGTTCGACACGATGCGCGCGTCGAGCTCGCGTGCGAAGGTAAGAATGAAATAATCGGCATCGGTGCCCGCCGGTGCCTGCCTCACGACTCCCTGTTCCACGAGCTGCTCGTAGCCGGCGGGATCGTCGATCTGATGGCGCAGCGACGCATCGACGACGACGACGGGTTCCCACCCCTCTTCAGCGAGCTTCTCGCGCACGGCGAGAATGTTCCCCAGTTGCGCCTTCTCGCCCTCCGTCGAATGCGCGACGTTCGATCCGTCGACGAGGACGATCGGCTTGCTCACGGGGATTTGCGCGCCTTCGTGAGAATGCTCTCCGTCTTCGCTGCTCCAAGCTTCGTCGTATCGACCTGCGCGCCGACCGCGGCGCCCGTCTTCGATGAGTCCAGCGCCGCCTTCGTGCTATCGAGATGCGGCGTCATCGAGTCGATCGATGCTTTGAAGCTCGCCTCGTCTTTCGGTTTACCGCTGCACGCGGCGAGCGTCATCGCTATTCCCACTACCGACGCAACTCGCAGTGTTGACCCTTTCATAAAGCCCCCCATCCGAAGTGCCTGCTCCGCTCATCATTACAAGGATTGCGCCTGAACCGCCCGCAATTACCGATCAGCCGAGACCGGCACGTTGGCGGCTTCGCATCATTTGCCTTGTTCGGCGCTCCGGTCGCCCAGCGCGAAGGCGACGAGCTCCGCGTCGGCACCCGCGCCCGTGGCGATGACGACGAACTGCCTTCCAATTCGGGTTCGATACGTCATGGGCACCGAGTACGCGCGGCGGCCGAGATTCGCCTGCCAGCGAGTCGCGCCCGATGCCTTATCGATCGCATAGAGCGTCGACCCGCCTCCCGAGACAAACACGAGTCCGCCGCGTGTCACGATTGCCCCGGGCGCTCCAGATACGCCGAGCAGCGCCGGCAGCGAAGCGCCACGCAGCAGCGGATTCCAACGGATCTGCGGTGAGTCACCAAGGGTGATCTGCCACCGCAGTTCGCCGGTGTTGAGATCGATCGCCGTCAGCGTGCCGTAGGGCGGTTTGTTGATCGGCAGCTCCGATACCGACGGCTGGTGCTCCGCCGCCGTGTCGCCGGTCGCGCCTAACAAAAGCGATGGCGTCGAGTGCGGCAGGTCGACCATGTACGGTGCGTCGACCGTGTCAGACGCCGATTCCGTCTTGAGAATCTTGTAAAGCGCCGGCGAGTTCGTGGCCTTGATGTAGATCAGCCCCGTTTCCGGGTCGAAGGCCCCGCCGCCCCAGCCGGCACCGCCAATTGCACCCGGCATGACGATCGTGCCGGCGTTCGATGGCGGCGTGAAGAGTGGGCCAAGCCGATAGGACGCGATTGTCGCCAGCGCGCGTCGCTTGATCTCCGGCGTAAAGTCGATGACGTCCTTCTCGGTGAAGCCTTGCTGAGCGAAGGGACCCGGCTTGGTCGGAAATGGCTGCGTCCCAGCAGCGCGCTCGCCAGGAACGTCGCTCGTGGGAACGGGCTTCTCGACAATCGGCCAGACCGGTCGACCAGTGACACGATCGAAGACGAAGAGAAAACCCATCTTGGTAGGAACAGCGACGATGTCGGTCCGGCGGCCGTTGACGGTCACCGTGCCCAGCACTGGCGGTGCAGGGATGTCATAGTCCCACAAGCCGTGATGCACCGTTTGGAAATGCCACTTTCGCTTTCCTGTTCGGGCATCGAGACATACGATCGACTCCGCGAATAGGTTGTCGCCTTTGCGAGAGCCACCGTACCAATCGTTGCTCGGCGTGCTCAGAGGGAGATAGACCAGACCACGCGCACTGTCGACGCTGAATGGCGCCCAGACGTTCGTGTGCCCGGTGTGCTTCCATGAGCTGTCTTCCCACGTATCGTTGCCGAACTCACCTGGCTGCGGAATCGGATTGAAGTCCCACACGCGCTTCCCAGTCCGGACGTCGAACGCCTGCACGTCGCCGGGTGGGTCGTCTTGATAAACCAGTCGGTCCCCGACGCCGTTTCCGACCATGACGAGATTGCCCCACACCACGGGGGGTGATGTGTTGGTATAGTGCAACTTGTTTACGGGACGCCGAAGCTGCGCCGTGAGATCCACGACGCCAGTGTCACCGAAATCGCGAATTGGCTTCCCGGTCTGTGCATCGAGAGCGATAAGGCGCCAGCGCGAGTTGATGAAGACTCGCCGCTCGTGTCCATTCGTCCATGTCGCGACGCCCCGATGCACGAAGCCGGTGCCGTTCGAAGGCTGCCCGAACGCATATGCGCGCGGATCGTAGATCCAGATCGGTTGTCCGGTGTTGGCGTCCAACGCGACAACGCGATTGTACGGCGTGCTGAAGTACAGCGTGTCACCGACCATGAGCGGCGTCGCCTCGAAAGTCCCCGGATGCGCCGCCGTCGTGCTGTCCGTTCTCGGGATCGGCTGCTCCCCCAGACGCCAACGCCATGCGATCGTTAGGCGCTGGACATTGTCGCGCTTGATGTCAGCGAGTGGAGAATACTTCGTCGCCGCGGCGTCACTCCCATACGTCGGCCATTCAACGCGGACCTGCGCTTGCGCTCGCACCGAGAACACGAACGCTACCGTGAGGCCAACAATGTGGAAAGAAGCGCGTCTCACACTCCAGCTCGCAGGAGGATTCGGGAACCTCCCGCCTAACTACGGGTAGGGTCAAGGACGCTCGTTGGTTCGGGCGTCGCAAACGAGCGCATCTGGAGGAGCCGTTGTCCAAGCCCCGCGACGCCCTGACGCTTCTGCTCGCCAGCACCGTTGTTTTCGGCATTCGTGGTCACGCCGGATCGAACCTGGATGAATTGTCGAATCCGCTCTCGTACGCTTCGCCTGAGCTCGCGTCCGCGGCGGCCGCCATCGCTTCGACGACCGCGGGTCGGCATCTGGGATTCGACACGAGCAAATACCCTGGCGACGAAGCCATGCAGGCATGGCGAGACGACGGCTCATACGAATGGGTTGGGTTTTACTTGCCCTCCGCACCCTGTCACCGAGACGCGAGCTGGTCGGGAAAGCGTGACGAGCTCTCGCGAATGGGATGGGGCCTCGCCGTTGTTTACGTCGGGCAACAGACGTGGGGGAAAACACCCGGCAAAGCGGAAGTCGTCACGAAATTCGTAAAGCATCGCGTTAGGCAGGTAAGACAGCGCCACGGTCGAACCGTCGTCAGCTACGTGACCAAGCGTGTCCCGATGAAAGTCGTCGTTCAGCCGCGTGCCGAACCTGGTTCGACCTGCTCGGCGCATTTCGTGAGCGCCGACCGCGGCCGCGCCGATGCCGATGACGCCATCGCCCGCACGCAGGCCCAGGGTTTCCCCACCGGGGCGGTGATCTTTCTCGACGTGGAGCACATGAACACCGTGCCCCAGTCCATGCGTGAGTACTACAAAGCGTGGACAGCGCGAGTGCTCTCGGACGGGCGATACCGTCCCGGGTTTTACGCGCACACTGCGAACGCCGCGCTCATCTACGACGATGTGAAGAGCGTTTACGACTCACTCAACATACGCGACGAGCCGCCGTTCTGGGTTGCGGGCAACACCGCCGAATTCGCCTGGGGCAAAGCGCCGACCGACGTCGGTCATGCGTTCGCTGCGGTCTGGCAGGGCGTGCTCGATCACGTCGAGGAGCGCAATGGCCATCGTTTGCCGATTGACGTGAGCGTCGCGGCAACGCCATCGCCGTCTGCCGCACTCACGGACTGAGCGAAGCAGCGCTGTTCTCTAGCTCGTTAGGTTTCGATTCAGCTGTCGATCGCGCGATGCGACGAGCTCTGTTCGTGAATCGCTTCGCGGAGGCCGAGGGAGCACGCGGGTTTTGCCACCCGCAGTCCGGCGGCGAGCTCCCGCTCGAATTGCGCGCTGACGATCGGCGGCAGCGCCGAGCCGCGAACGGCCACGCGCAACGCATCGCTGAGAAAGGTCAGCTCGAACAGAAGGAGCTCCCAAGTGCCGCCCTGATGCCCTCGATACCGACCGTGGTCGATCGCGGCGGCGATCACCCCATTCCTCGCGCCCGATTCTTGGGGGTCTCGCGAATGACCACCGCTAACGACGGCTGAGGAGACGAGTGCCGTTGCCAGGCGACGGAGCTCTCCGTAGCGATCATCGAGCGGCATAGCTGCCCACGGGAGCGCGTGCGCGGCAGAGTCCCACCATTCGACCATGACTCGATCGACCAAAGCCCGCTCATCCAAGTCTTGCACCGGTCTGTTCCTCGAGCCGCGATGTTGATGCGTGCGACTGTCCGCTGAAGCCGGCGTCGGCCGATAAAATCGAGCGGGGAGGAGCGACGAGCCCCTCCCCAACTCGGTATGCCCCACACTCCCTCGCCGCGCCCCCACCTACTGCGCTACTGTTCCATCGCGCGGCAACCCTCTGCAATGCATTCACCGTGCCCACGGGGCAAGCACCCTCTAAGTCAAAGCCGCATGGTCGAACGCGCGGCTGAAGACCACAAATCCACAACGACCGCACACTCTGTGTGCATATCTCACTTCACGCTGTGAGTCAAGTCACTACGAGAGCACGATTATGTATCGCGGCGACCGCAGTCGCGCTCACGCTCGTGCTCGCCTCGTGTGAGTCGCTGGTGAACGAAGTACGGGTCGAGCCCGGCGCGACGCCGCTCAAACCGGTGTTCGTACTCTCCGACACCACCGGACGTGGCCCGGCCGGCACGATCTACGGGCTTTCGGTCGTCGCGTGCGGAAACGAGACGGTGCTTTGGCAAATCGTCGCCACGGGCTCGAATGGCGCGCCGTCCCGAATCGAGTATGGGGTAACTCCGGCAGGCTATATCGTTAACACCGGGCCCACTCCCCTGCGGGCCGGTTGCTATAACGTCTACGTCACCGACGGCCGGCGGGCGCGTTTCCGTGTCGACGCCACGGGCCGGGTGACCTCCGACCCGCAGCGCGACACATCACGGCGTGATGCCGCGCGGCGCAATACCGCTCCGCGCGATACGACGCGCCGTTAGGCGTTCACTGAACGACGACCGTTCCCGACATCGCTGAACCATGAATCGTGCAGTGATACTTGTACGTGCCGGCCGCCGTGAACGTGCGCGACCAAGAGCCCTGCTGCTGCGTTGGGGCGTTCGCGCCGTCGTCGAAGAGAATG
>JANWKK010000050.1 GCA_025451425.1 Gemmatimonadaceae bacterium | reverse complement strand
CTTCCGGCGCGCACGCGCTATGTGCGCTCGCCTGACGAGCAGTGGGATGCCTTTGCGTCTGGCAATACTTCTGGCTGCGGAGAGTCGGATCGGCAGACTCCGTCCAGCTCACCACTGACGGCACAGACGGCTACGCATATGGCGTCGGGTCTCCATCACCCACGCAGGTTCGCCGCAAGCTGCCGCAAGCCCCAGCGGTCACCTGGTCTCCCGATTCGAAGAAGCTCGTCGTTCCACGCATCGACGAGCGCGGCGTCGGCAAGTTCGTGCTCTACAGCTCCACGAGCTCGCGGCCCACGTACTACCTCTATCCGTACGCGCTGCCGGGCGATTCGATCGTGCAGACGTACGTGAACTACGTCATCGATGTTGCCTCGCGCGCGAGCAAGCGTATCGATGGGCCGCCGCAGCCTCTGATGTCGTTCTATGAGTTCGGCGGCAAGACGGTTCAGTGGAGTCCTTCGTCAGACCGCATCTACTTCACCCAAGTCGACCGCGGTCCCAAACACGTGCAGTTGCTGGAGACAGACGCCAAGGGCAACGCGCCATGTCTCATCATTGCCGATAGCAGCAAGACGTATGTCATCGGTGGCCTCGAGCTGATTGGTGGGCGAACCAACTGGCGTCCCCTCAAGACCGGCGACGTAATCTGGTTCTCGGAGCGCGACGGCTGGGGTCACCTGTACCTCGTGGGCAAAGACGGCGCGATCAAGCACCAGATCACGAGCGGCGACTGGGCGGTGAGTGCGCTCGTGAGCGTGAACGAAACCACTGGGCGCGTCTTCTTCACGGCGCGTGGCCGGGAGTCAGGACGTCATCCCGAGTACGAGCTTTTGTACTCCGTTGGCCTCGATGGGTCCGGCCTCACGCTGCTGACGCCGGAGGACGCGGATCACGAGATCACGGCCGTGCCTAACGCGCCGACGTTCATCGACAGCTACTCGAGAGTGGACCTTCCTCCAGTCACCGTTCTGCGTGCAGCCGATGGCCATGTCGTGAAAGAGCTGGAGCGCGCTGACGTCTCGGCCCTCAAAGCGACGGGATGGCGGCCGGGCGAGGTGTTCCGCGCGACAGCGCGCGACGGCGTCACCGAGATCACCGGCGTGATCTACAAGCCGAGCAATTTCGACTCGACGAAGTCGTATCCCGTGATCGATCACATCTATCCGGGTCCACTCATCTCTCCCGTCAGCGACCACTTCTACCCAACGCGCGAGGCGTTCAGCTACTCGATGTTCGGCCAGGTACAGGCGCTCGCCGAGCTCGGGTTCATCGTCGTCGAGATCAACGCGTTAGGCAACACGCCGCGTAACAAATCGCTGTACACGGCGTGGTACGGCAACATGGGCGACAACGGCATCCCCGATCACATCGGAGCGATCAAGCAGCTCGGAGGACGCTTCCGGTGGATGGACCTGTCCCGCGTTGGCATCTACGGCCATTCAGGCGGCGGCTTCGCTTCGACGGATGCAATGCTTCGCTATCCTGATTTCTTCAAGGTCGCCGTCTCGACGTCGGGCAATCACGACAACCGGACGTACTATCACGGATGGGGTGAGCGTTTTCAGGGATTGTTGGTCAAGGACACCCTTCGCGGCACCGACAACTTCGCTGCCTCGGCGAACAAGACCATGGCTGGCAACCTGAGAGGAAAGCTCTTCCTCATCCACGGAGACCTCGACGACAACGTCCATCCCGCGAATACGATCGCACTCGTCGACGCGCTGGTGAAAGCGAACAAGAAGTTCGATCTGCTCATTCTGCCAGACGCCACGCACGATCTCACGAGTCATCCGTACGTGATTCGGCGGACGTGGGACTACTTCGTGGAGTACTTGATGGGTGCGCGTCCCCCGGCCGACTACGCGATCGCGCCGCCGCCGGCACCGTGACCCTGTCATCTTGAGCGCCGCGAGGAATCTGTACGCTTGTGCTGCCACCGAGCGCGAGCAGAGTGCAGATTCCATTATGTCTATTCTCGAGATCATCGAGCAGCGCCGCTCGACGAAGAAGTTCACCGACCGCGCGATTACACGAGACGAGATCGAGACACTCCTCGACGCCGCGATTTGCGCTCCGAATCACCGTCTCACTCGGCCGTGGCGATTCTACGTCCTCGGTCCCGAGTCTCGTTATGCATATGGGCTCGCCCTCGGCGAACGGAAGGCGCGCAAGCTACCGGATCGAGAGGCGGCTCGTGCCCTCCGCGAGACGATCGGCGCCGAGCACCGGGCATTGCCTTGCATGATCGCCGTCGCCGTCGTTCAGAGTGACAATCCGGAGACCCGTGAAGAAGACTACGCGGCGGCGATGATGGCGATCGAGAACCTTGCTCTGTCGGCAGTGTCGCTCGGACTCGGTACTCACATCAAGACCGGCGGCGTGATGGGCGATGCGGCCGCGCGCGCCGCGGCTGGAGTCGGTGAGCCGGAGCGAATCGTCGCGATCGTCAACCTGGGCGAGCCGGCCGAGCAGTCGCCACCCAAGAAACGGGAGTCGGCGACCGACTTCACGACCTGGCGTCCCTGATCTGTCCACTCCGACAGGCAACGCAGACAGTTGAGCGTCTTGGTATCAAACGCGCCACGATCCGCGGCAGAAGACCGCCATGGAGATGCGTGGCGCACAAGAGGCGTCGGCACTGAGCGCATGATCCGCCGTACACTGGATCGAAGAGCATGCGGCACTGGTCACAGCGCCCGAGCAGCTCGGAGGGTTTGAAGATGGCCATGTCTTGTATCGATATACGATCGCTGTGAAAAAAGCATCTTGTGCCCTTGACATCTAGGTATCACTGCGACAACAATACCTAGACTGCTGAGGACAAGAGCCTGGATGCCTGCTAGAAAGGATCACCTGCACGGAACGCTCGACGCGCTCGTTCTAAAAACACTCACTTTTGGTCCGCGTCACGGTTATGCCATAGTGGGGTGGCTGCGTGAACAGACCCGCGATGCGTTGATCGTCGAGGAGGGTTCGCTCTATCCTGCGCTCTATCGGATGGAGCGCGACGGCTGGATCGAAGCCGATTGGGGCACGTCCGAGCTCGGACGCAAGGCCAAGTTCTATCAGATCACCGACAAGGGCCGACGGCAGCTTCGTGCGGAGACGAAGGCGTTCGCCAGCTTCGTCGCCGCCGTCGCGCCGCTGCTGCTGCCCGCGTGACGTCGCGTCGTCGCTGGCCACGACTCTGGCGCACACCCGTGAAAAACGAGGTGGAGACCGAGCTCGCTTTTCACCTCGAGATGACCACGCGTGAATTGATGGAGCTTGGAATGAGCCGCGCCAATGCACGCCTCGAGGCCGAACGCCGGTTTGGCGATAGTGCGTCCGTCAACGCCGAGTGCCGCCGCTATGCGGAGGAGCGCGATCGCATAGCGAGCCGCGCCGAATTGCGGCAGGAGCTTCATCAGGACGTCACTTTCGCGATTCGTCAGCTCCTGCGCACTCGCGGCTTTTCGATCGTTGCCGTCGTCACGCTCGCGTTAGGCATTGGCGCCACGGCGGCAGTGTTCAGTGCGCTCGACGCGGTCGCGCTGCGACCGCTGCCCTTCGCGAACGCCGAGCGCATCGTTCGCGTGTATCCCACTCGGCCCACTGGCCTGACCGATCCGTCGCCGCCCGAATTCCTCGCTTATCGCAACGTGCGCGCATTCGATCACGTCGCAGCGTCAGTCCTGCAGGCCGGAATTACGCTTCGCCTTGGCGACGTACCTGAGATGATCAGCGGAGGACGCGTGAGCGCCGATTACTTCGCCGTCTTCGGTGCGCAGCCTTTGCTCGGCCGAACCTTCTCCGCGGAGGAAGATTCGCCCGGTCGCTCGAATGTCGCGGTCATCAGCTATCGCCTGTGGATGAGCCATTTCAACGGCGACCGCTCCGCGCTCGATCGGGTTGTCGAGATCGACGGGACGCCGCACACGATTATTGGTGTCATGCGGCCGAGCTTCGACGTCACGCGCGGCAGTGAAGACATCTGGACGCCGATTGCCTTCACTGCCGACGACGCGACGAAGTATGGTGAGCATTATCTCAAGGTCTTCGCGCGGCTTCGGCCGGGAATAACCATTGCTCAGGCGCGCGCCGCAACGACGACGGCGGAGCGGGCCGTCGCCGAGCAAACGCCGGAGCGCACCCTTCGCATCGCTGATTTCGGCGCCGACATCCATAGCTATCGCGACGATCTCGTCGGGAACTATCGGTCGCTCCTCTACGTGCTGCTCGGTGCGGTGAGCTTCGTGCTGCTCATCGCGTGCGTCAACGTCGCCAACCTGCTTCTCGCGCGCGCAACCGTCCGTGCACGCGAGCTTGCGATTCGCGCCGCACTCGGCGCGGGGCGTGGACGACTCGTCAGACAGCTGCTCACGGAAAGCGTCGTTCTGTCGGTCGCCGGCGCGCTCCTCGGCTTGGCGATCGCCTTTGGGCTGCTGCGCGTCATCCTTGGCGTGAGCCCCCAGGACATCCCGCGTCTCGATCAGGCCAGCATCGATTGGCGCGTGCTCGCGTTCACACTCGGCGTGGGCGTATTCAGCGCCGTGATCTTCGGTCTCGTTCCCGCCGTCCGCGCCGCACGATCGCAGTTACAACAGACCCTGCGTGAAGGCGGGCGCACCGCGGTCGCGCGCGATCGATTGCGGCCGGTACTCGTGGGCGCCGAGATCGCGCTCGCGATCACACTGCTCGTCGGGTCCGGCTTGCTCATTCGGAGTGCGTGGCTCATGCAGCACGTCGATCCGGGCTTCGACCCGCGTGGCGTGCTCACGGCGCGACTCATTCTTCCCGCCGCGCACTATCCGACTGGGTCGAACGTCGTCCGCGCCTACACGGCGATCCGCGACGAGGCCGCGCGCGTTCCGAGCGTGCAGTCAGCAGCACTTGTGTCCGTCGTGCCGCTCTCCGGCTCATCGATGGCGTCTTCGGTCGCGGCCGAAGGCCAACCCGCGAGCGACAAATCGCCGACGTCGAACGTCCGCCTCGCGAGCAGCGGCTACTTCGCGACGATGCGCATTCCGATCATTGCCGGCCGCGACATTGCGACGACCGACAATCCGTCGACGCCGGGCGTCATGGTCATCAACGAGGCGCTCGCGCAGCTGCTCTGGCCATCGATCGCTCCGCGCGATGCGATCGGCCGCCGCGTCAGCGCGATCGCCGCGAAGAACGATCCCAAGTATCGCGAAGTGGTCGGCGTTGTCGCGAATCTGCACGACGCCGGCCTCAATCAGGTGCCGGCACCCGAGTTTTACATTCCGCTCGCGCAAACGCCGGATGTCCTCTGGCCACTCATCCAGCGTTCGATGGTCGTCGTGGTTCGTGGTCCGTCTATGAAGGGAGCAGCCGAGGCGCTCGTCCGCCCACTCGGCCGCGCGGTCGGCCGCGTCGATTCCTCGCTTCCACTGACCGAGGCGATGTCGATGGATCAGTTCCTGCGCGCGTCACTCGCGACAGCTCGCATGAACACCGTGTTGCTCTCGATGCTCGGCGCCATTGCTCTCGCGTTGGCGATGGTCGGCATCTATGGCGTTGTTTCATACTTTGTCAACCAGCATGTGCACGAGATCGGCGTGCGCATGGCGCTGGGCGCGACGCCCGCATTGATCTGGCGCTTCGTCATGCAGCGGGGCCTCGCACCAATCGTGGCGGGCCTGATCGTTGGCATGCTGCTATCGCTGCTGACGACGACCGTGCTCCAGCAGCAGCTCTACGGCGTGACACCCCACGATCCCTTCACGCTCGGCGGCGTCGGCTCGCTCTTGCTCGTAGTCGCCGTGTTGGCGATGTACGTTCCAGCACGGCGCGCGATGCGCGTTCCGCCAATCGTTGCCCTGAACGAAAGCT
>JANWKK010000049.1 GCA_025451425.1 Gemmatimonadaceae bacterium | reverse complement strand
GTGTCAGCGGTTTCAGCGGCCTCCCGCAGTCGGAATTCCGCAAAGAACCCTAGTATCGCAAGCACCTATTCCCACTCGATCGTCGCCGGCGGCTTGGAGCTGACGTCGTAGACCACGCGATTGATGCCACGGACTTCGTTGATGATTCGGTTGGAGATCCGGCCGAGTACGTCATGAGGAAATTCGTACCAGTCCGCGGTCATGCCGTCCGTGCTCGTCACCGCTCGTAAGGCAGCGACGTTCTCGTACGTGCGATAGTCTCCCATTACACCAACGCTCCGGATTGGGAGGAGCACGGCGAACGCTTGCCAGATCTGGTCGTAAAGACCCGCCTCGCGGATCTCCTCGAGATAAATCGCATCGGCCTGACGCAGGACATCGAGTGCGTCACGAGTGATTGGTCCGAGCACCCGAATGCCCAGCCCCGGACCGGGAAATGGGTGTCGTCCAATCATTGCCTCGGGAAGGCCCAGCTCGCGCCCAACGTTGCGCACCTCGTCCTTGAAGAGCTCGCGCAGCGGCTCGATGAGCTTGAAGCGCATGCCCGGCTTCAGTCCGCCGACGTTGTGGTGCGTTTTGATCGTCACCGACGGGCCGCCGCGAGGCGATGCCGATTCGATCACGTCGGGATACAACGTGCCTTGGACGAGGAAGTCCGCGTCGGGCACCGTGCTGGTCGCGTCCTCGAAGACATCGATGAACGTATGGCCGATGATGCGCCGCTTTTCCTCGGGATCCTGGACGCCGTCGAGCGCCTCGAGAAATCGCTGCGACGCGTCGACGGTGATCAGCTCGATCCCGAGGTGAGCCCGGAACGTTCGCTCGACCTGCTCGCGCTCATGCAAGCGAAGGAGTCCCGTGTCGACGAAGACGCACGTGAGCTGATCGCCGATCGCGCGGTGCACGAGGGTGGCCGCAACCGATGAGTCAACACCACCGGACAAACCACAAATCGCTCGCCGATTGCCGACGATGTTTCGGATCTTTGCAACTTCATCATCGATGAATGCACTCGGCGTCCATGAGGGCGTCGCGTCGCACACCTCGAAGAGAAAGTTGGCGAGGACCTCGCTGCCGCGCGGCGTGTGCGCGACTTCCGGGTGGAACTGTACTCCGTACCACGGCTTGGACTCGTGGCGGAACGCGGCGATCGGTGAGCTGTCACTGCTGGCCGTGCTCACGAAGCCGCGGGGCAGCGAGCGCACTTGATCGCCGTGACTCATCCACGCGACGAAGGGTTCTCCAGTTTCGAACCCTTTGAAGAGCGGCCCCCCACCGGCGCAAACCCGAACCTCGGCGCGCCCATACTCGCGACTCGCGGCCGGCGCAACGTCACCGCCCGCGAGGTGGGCGATGAGGTTCATCCCATAACAGACTCCGAGGACAGGTGCGATCTCGAGGGCCGCGAGGTGCGCCGTCGGAACGTTCTCGCCGTACACGGAGTTGGGGCCGCCGCTGAAAATGATTCCGGTCGGTGCCCACTCCCGTATGAATTCGACCGTGACGGTCGGTGGATGAATCTCGGAATAAACGCGGGCCTCGCGCACACGTCGTGCGATTAGCTGCGTATACTGCGAGCCGTAGTCGATGATGAGAATGCGAGAGCTCATCAGCGACGCCACTCCGCGGGATCGAGGCTGAGGAATTCCACTTGCTTGGTATCGAGATCGAGAATCGCGGCCGATGGCGTTCCGAAGAGCCACCCGCACGCCTCGCCGGGGTTCACGATCAGCGTGTCACCGCGCGTTTTCATTTCCTGCTTGTGCGTTCCGCCGTGTATGACGATCGCGTGTGATTCGATCGATCGCTGCTGCACGTCGCCGATGTCGTGAACGAGAAGCAACCGTTGGCCGCCGATCTCGAAACTATGCGGCGAGTCGAACAGCTCCGTGCCGAACGCGCTCTGCGCGCGCGTGAGCAACCCTTGCTTATCGCCGTCGTTGTTGCCGTAGACGCCGGCCAGCGAAAGTTTAGTCTCCTCGAATGGCTTGAGGACGAACGGCGCACAATAGTCTCCGGCGTGTAGCACCATCCCGACGCCGCCCGCGATCATGAGGCGCAGCAGCTCGGCCACAGCGGGGACGCGATCGTGCGAGTCGGACACTAGACCGATGCGCATCAGCTCCTCCACTCCGGGTCATCGACTTCTTGCTGCACCAATGTTTCGTAACTCTCTCGCTCGGTGACGATGGCGAAGCGATCGCCATCAACGAGCACCTCGGCCCCGCGCGGACGACTGTTGTAGTTCGATGACATCACGTAACCGTAGGCCCCGACATCGAAGACAGCGAGTAAGTCGCCCGCTCGAACGTTTTGCATCTCACGATCCAGGGCGAGAAAATCTCCGCTCTCGCACACCGGCCCCACGACATCGGCGCGAATGCGATCGTCGCCTGCCTCGACGGCCTCGATCCGATGAAATGCGCCATAGTGCGAGGGGCGTAGAAGCTCCGTCATACCGGCGTCAGTGATGACATATTCCTTGCCGCCGCTGTGTTTTCGATAGAGCACACGCGTGAGCAGGACGCCCGCGTTGCCGACGACAAATCGCCCCGGCTCCATGATCAGCTGCAGCCCACTCTCCGCCACCAGCGGCAGCACTGACTGCGCGAAACGAGCAAGATCGGGCGGCTCTTCAGTATCGTACCGAACACCGAGGCCGCCGCCGATGTCGAGGTATTGCAGTGACCCGACGCCACGCTGGCGCAAATCGGCGGCGATGCTCGTTAGGCGTTCGGTGCCGACGCGGTAAGGGTCCACGCGCGACAGCTGCGAGCCCAGGTGCATGTCGAGACCGAGCAGGGTAAGGTGCGGGAGCGACGCGGCCAGCTCCGCGACGCGACGCGCGTCGTCGAAGGGAATACCGAACTTGTGGCCGCGCTCACCAGTGCGAATGTACTGATGCGCGGCGTCGACGGTGATCTCGGGATTGACCCGAATCGATACCGGCGCGCGCATGCGACGTTTCGCCGCCAGATCGTCGAGGAGATGCAGCTCCATCTCCGATTCGACGTTCACGAGCAGGACGCGCGCGTCCAGCGCCTCGGAGAGCTCGTGCGCGGTTTTCCCGACGCCGCCAAAGATGATCTCGTTTCCACGAAAGTCCGCCTGGAGCGCGCGAAACAGCTCACCTCCGGAGACGACATCGGCTCCGGCGCCGAGTCCGTGCACGAGCCGAAGAATCGCCCGGTTCGAGTTCGCCTTGAGCGTATAGTGAATTCGATGCGGAACCGGAGCGAGTGTCTCGGCGAGCAGCTCGTATCGATTGCGCACTGTCGACGAGCTGTAGACATAGCTCGGCGTGCCGGCCGCCTCGGCGACGACGTCGAGCGGAACGCCCTCGCACCGGAGGACGCCGGCGCTCCGCGCGAAGCCCGCGCTCAGTACGCCTTGGCCCATACGGCTTCGATCGTGGCGGCTTGTTTGCAGCGGAGGCAGTGCGTAGGTGCTTCGGCGGAACGGAATTCCTCGTCAGGCATCACGCGGATGGTGGCTTTCGTTTCTTCCTTGATTTGCGCTTCGCAGGCGGCGTCGCCACACCAGCCGGCATACACGAAGGCGCCATCGCCATCCATGATCTGCCGGAAGCGGTCATAATCGATCTCGCCGCGAATGCTGTTCTTGTCCTGCCGGTCGCGCGCGAGCGCGAGCATGTCCTGCTGGATGCGCGCGAGCAAGTCGCTGGCATCCTCCCCGATCGAATCGAGCGAGGTGGGACGCTTCTCCCCGGTATCGCGCCTAACGAGCACCGCCTGATTCTTGTCGAGGTCCTTCGGGCCAATCTCCATGCGCAACGGCACGCCGCGCAGCTCCCACTCGTAGTACTTGGCGCCCGGCTTGACGCCCTGCCGCGCGTCGAGATGAACGCGTAGGCGGCCAGGATCGCGCCGTTCCCAATCGGTGAGCGTCGAGAGAATCTGCGTGGTCGCCTCGAGGACGCGCCCGCGCTCTTCGTCTGTGCGGTAGATCGGCACGATCACGATCTCCGTCGGCGCGAGCAAGGGTGGCGTACGAAGGCCCTTGTCGTCGCCGTGCGTCATAACGAGTCCGCCGACGAGACGCGTCGAAACGCCCCAGCTCGTGTTCCAGGCGAATTCCATGCTTCCCGATTCCGCCTGGAACTTGAGATCAAACACCTTCGCGAAGTTTTGACCCAAATTATGAGACGTCCCCGCTTGCAGCGCCTTGTTGTCCTGCATCATCGCTTCGCATGCGTACGTGCGCAGCGCGCCGGCGAAGCGCTCCGAATCGGTCTTCAGGCCGGTGATGACAGGCATCGCCATCCAGCTTTCCATGAAGTCGCGATAGAGCCCGAGGATCTTTCGCGCCTCCTCCTCGGCCTCGTCGTGCGTGGCATGCGCCGTATGCCCCTCTTGCCAGAGGAATTCGAGGGTTCGGAGAAATAATCGTGTTCGCATCTCCCAGCGCACGACGTTCGCCCACTGGTTGATGAGCAACGGGAGGTCGCGATAGCTGTGCACCCACTTCGCGAACATCGAGTAGATGATCGTCTCCGACGTGGGCCGAACAATGAGCGGCTCTTCGAGCTTCTTGCCGCCGCCGTGCGTGACAACGGCGGTCTCCGGTGCGAAGCCTTCTACGTGCTCCGCCTCGCGATGGAGAAAGCTCTCGGGGATGAACAGCGGGAAGTACGCGTTCCTGTGGCCCGTCTCCTTGAACATGTCGTCGAGCGCGCGCTGCATGCGCTCCCAGATGCCGTAGCCGTTGGGGCGGATGACCATGCAGCCCCGCACGGGCGAGTAGTCAGCCAGCTCGGCGCGGAGTACGACTTCGTTGTACCAGGCGCTGAAGTCGTCCGCGCGCGTTGTGAGTTTCTTCTCCTCTGCCATGTGCTAGTGAATTGAATCAGAAATTAGATGTTCGTGCTGCTCGAAGTGACAAAGTGAGCGATCAATTCGGGCCCTTTCGACCTGGCGTTCACACGTCGCACCCACGGCCGCGAGCCCAGAGGCGAGATGCAAGCCGAGAGCTAACAGAGATCAGAGAACTACCTGAGCTATCAGAGCTAGCAGCGAGAGATGAGAAGATCAGCTCAGGCATGAGCAGCCAAATGTCATTCGTCGTCGGGAGTCTCGATGAACTTCTTTCGATAGGTGTAGACCATATTCCGAATCTCGATCGCTTCGGCGGTGCACTTCTAGTACTCGCGCGAGAAGAGAGTCAAATCGCGACTGCTCCCCGCTGAGCTGTTCGTCTCGTGGCTCGCGGCTGGCTCTGATCGCTGAGGCAGTTC
>JANWKK010000048.1 GCA_025451425.1 Gemmatimonadaceae bacterium | reverse complement strand
GTCGCGGCGATTCTCGCGCTCGTCACCACTGGGCTGGTGCTCCTCGGCGTGTTGCTGGCGCCGTTTCTCATCCCGGTCATCGCTCCTGGCTTCAGCGGGGACAAGCGCGATCTGACGATTACGTTGACCCGAATTCTGTTCCCCGGTGCCGGCGTCTTCGTGTTGTCCGCATGGTGTCTCGGTGTACTCAATAGTCACCGACGCTTCTTTCTATCGTACGCCGCGCCTGTGCTTTGGAACGTGGCGATGATCGGCGCCCTGCTTGGATTCGGCGGGCGGCAGGATCGTGTTCATCTCGCGATCACGTTAGGCTGGGCGTCGGTCGTCGGGGCGGCTCTCCAGTTCCTCGTGCAGCTGCCGGTGGTGCTGAGGCTGATCCCGGGACTTCGACTGTCACTCGACTACACCCGAGCGAACGTACGGAAAGTCCTCACGAACTTCACGCCGGTGTTTTTCAGCCGCGGGATCGTTCAGGTGAGCGCATACGTCGACCAGTTGCTCGCGAGCCTATTACCGCAGGGCATGGTTGCACTCCTCGGGTATGCGGTCACGATCTACACACTGCCGGTGAGTCTGTTCGGCATGTCGATCTCGGCGGCCGAACTGCCGGAGATGTCGAGTGTCTTGGGCGACGAGTCGCAGATCGCCACGATGTTGCGAGAGCGGCTGAACGTGGGCTTGCGGCGCATCGCGTTCTTCGTGATTCCCTCAGCGGCCGCGTTTCTGGTGCTCGGCGATGTCATCGCTCGCGCCCTATTCCAGAGCGGCAGGTTCAATGAGACGGACACCGCCTTCACCTGGGGCATTCTCGCGGGGTCCGCGGTTGGCTTGTTGGCGAGCACGCTCGGACGTCTGTACTCGTCGACGTATTACGCGTTGCACGACACACGTACGCCGCTTCGCTTCGCGATTGTCCGAGTGACGTTGACGACAGTGCTCGGTTACCTGTTCGCGATTCCGCTTCCGGGATTGCTTGGCATCGATCAGCGTTGGGGCGCGGCTGGCCTCACGGCCTCAGCGGGCATCGCTGGCTGGATCGAGTTCCTGTTGCTGCGCTCACGTCTCAATCGGCGGATCGGCGTGACTGGGTTGCCGAAGAAATATGTCGCCATGCTCTGGCTGTCCGCGGCAGTTGCCGCTGGAGCCTCGTCCGCTCTTCGCCGAGAGCTTGCGACGACGCATCGGTTCCTCTTTGCGGGGATTGTTCTCGGCGCATTCGCGCTTGTGTACGGTGCGATCACGCTCGCGCTCCGCATCCCGGAAGCGCGCGCGCTCCTCGCCCGCGTGAGCCGACGCTAAGCGCAAGTCTCCGCGGCCCAAGCGCAGGCCTACGCGGCCCAAGCGCAAGTCTACGCGACTCAAGCGCAAGTCTACGCGACTCGAGCGCAAGTCTACGCGAATCAAACGCGAGTCTATGCGAGTCCAGCGCAAGTCTACGCGACTCAAACGCAAGTCTACGCGGGTCAAGCGCAACTCCGGGAGAAGCGAGCGTAAGTCTAATAAAAGACGAGCGTCCTTCGAGTCGAGTCGAGCGCTCCTCGTCCTCGGTCGAGCGTAGGTGCGTTCGAGTCGAGCGCAGCGTCACTCGTCCTGCGCATTCCGCCACCCAACGTCGACGATGTTTCGATGGGAATCGAGGATCGTTGACCGCGAGTCGAGGATCGTTGACCGCGAGTCGAGGATCGTTGACCGCGAGTCGAGGATCGTTGATCGCCGGTCGAGCATCGTTCGGCGCGCCAGGAAACCAACAGGCCCGCCTTTTGGCCAGCACGTTGCCCTCTCGCCTCCTCACAACAGCGATTGATCACGACGGAACGCGCTACGCCGCCTTCACAACGCTCCGCGATGACGCGACAACGTCAGTCGATGACGTTTGGACGGAGATCGATCGTGTCTGGACGAGTCCAACCCCGCCACGAAGGGGATGGCTGCATGGCCAAACGGTGAGGAGGTAGAGCGCCGCCCGCGATATTATTCGGGATATGGCAGGCGTCGCCGATTCAATTCTCGAGAAAATCCCTCATTTGCCGGAGTCGCCCGGGGTGTACCTCTGGCGCGATGTCAACGGAACGGTCCTATACGTTGGCAAGGCAAAGCGGCTCCGCTCGCGCGTCCGGAGCTACGTCAATCCCGATCAGTTCACGAGCGTCAGAACGATCGCGCTGATGCAGCAGGCCGCGTCGCTCGACACGATTGTGGTGCCGAGTGAGGCGCACGCGCTCATTCTCGAAGCGAACCTCATCAAGGAGTACCACCCGAAGTACAACATCGCGCTTCGGGACGACAAGTCGTATCCGTACATCAAGGTGACGATCGCCGAGGCGTTTCCTCGAGTCTACGTGACGCGGCACGTCGTCGACGATGGCTCGCGCTATTTCGGACCGTCTACGGACGTCGGCGCGATGCGCCGAGCGCTCAATGTGGTGAAGCGGATCTTCACCGTGCGCTCGTGCACCTACGATCTGCCAAAGGTCGCGCCGGAACGGCCGTGTTTGGACTATCACATCGGGCGTTGCAAGGCGCCGTGCGTGTTACTGCAGTCGCAGGGCGAATATCGCGTGATGATCGACGAGGTGATCCTCTTCCTCGATGGACGTGCCGATGAAGTGATGCGCCGGGTAAAAGAGCGAATTCGCGTCGCCGCTGATTCGCTCGACTTCGAGCGCGCAGGCGAACTGCGCGACATCCTCCAGCACCTCGAGCGCCTCGAGGAGCCAACCGTCGTGATGGAGTTCGAGGGTGGCGATCGCGACGTGATCGGCTACGCCCGCGACGGCGCAGATGCCTGCGTCACCTGGCTGCGCATTCGCGCTGGAAAGCTGCTCGCCCGCGATCATCAGTTTTTCGAAAACATCGACGAAGAGAGCGACGCGGCGGTGCTGCAGGCTTTCCTTGTCGGGCCGTACCGGATTACGACCGAACGCACGCGCGAGCTGCTGGTACCCTTCGAGATGGTGGACCGGGAGATCGTCGAGGAGTCGCTCGATGGCGCGAAGATTCACGTGCCGCAGCGTGGTCCGCGCCGCGAGCTCGTCGATCTCGCGACGCAGAACGCGAGACACCTGCTCGAGGAAGCACGTCTCACTGGCGAAGAAACTGAGGAGCGAGCCGGCGACCCGATCTACGAGCTGCAACGCCAGCTTGGACTGCAACGTGTGCCGCGGGCAATCGTCTGCTTCGATATCTCTCACGCTCAAGGGACGGACACCGTCGCGTCGTGCGTCTGGTTCCAAAACGGCAGGCCTTACCGCGCGGAGTATCGCAAGTTCAAGGTGCGCGAGGTTCAAGGGGTCGATGACTTCGCGTCGATGAGCGAGGTGGTGACGCGGTATTTTCGACGGCGCCTCGACGAAGGAAAATCGCTACCCGATCTCGTCGTCATCGACGGAGGAAAGGGACAGCTGAGCGCAGCACATGGCGCCCTCGACTCGCTCAACCTCGGCATGCTGCCGCTGATCAGTCTTGCCAAACGAGAGGAGGAGATCTTCCTCGTGGGGCGCCCCGAATCGTTACGTCTCCCACGTCGTTCGCCGGCGTTACGCATTCTTCAGCAGGCTCGTGACGAGGCGCACCGGTTCGCGATTACCTTTCAACGCAAGCGTCGCTCGATGCGTACGGTGACATCGGAGTTGCTGCGCATTCCGGGCATCGGCGAGCGCAAACGGCGCCAGTTGCTCGAAGCGTTCGGCAGCCTCGAAGGTGTTCGCGCGGCGTCGCCTGAAGCGATCGCGGCGTTGCCGGGCTTCAGTCTCAAATCGGCGGCGAAGATTCAGGCGGCGCTACTCGGTCCCGAAGTGGCTTCGACTCCACGCGCCGCGCCGCCCGAGAGCAGCGAGGCGCCGGAGCACCTAACGACAATCAGTACCAACTCCAATCAAGACGAATCGTGAGTAATTGGCACCTCGAGTGCTCGGCGTGCGGGCACCAGGAGGCAGGCGACACCAGAGCAACGGTGTGTTTGAAGTGCGGACAACCGTATCTCGTGCGGTTCGACTCGGCGCCGCCGCCGCGGACAGCGGTGACGCAGCGCTGGGACATGTGGCGTTATGCGAAAGTGATGCCCCTCGCTGATGGCGAACAACCTGTCTCGTTAGGCGAAGGACTCACGCCGATGCACGACGCGCCGCAGCTCGCGAAGGAAATCGGCGTGCGCCGTTTGTGGATCAAAGATGAAGGGCTCAATCCGACAGGGTCCTTCAAGGCGCGCGGCATGAGCGCAGCAGTGACGCGGGCGCGCGGCCTTGGCGTTCCGGGATTCGTTGTACCGACGGCAGGAAACGCCGGCGCCGCGTTGGCGGCCTATGCGGCGGCCGCGCGATTACCCGTGCGAGTGTACGCACCGGCGACGACACCACGTCCGATTCTCGACACCATCTGTGTCTTTGGCGCCGATCTGCAACTCGTCGATGGGCACATCGGCGACGCGGGCAAGCAGGCGCGCGCCTTCGCCGCGGAGAGTGGCTATTTCGACGTTTCTACATTGCGCGAGCCGTACCGCATCGAAGGGAAGAAGACGATGGGCATCGAGGTCACCGAGCAGCTTGGCTGGCGCCTGCCCACACACATTGTGTATCCCACAGGCGGCGGTACTGGGCTCATCGGCATGTGGAAAGTCTTTGCCGAGATGCGTGCGTGGCGCTGGCTCGATGCCGAAGCCACGCTTCCGAAGATGATCGTCGCGCAGGCGCAGGGTTGCGCGCCGATCGTGCGCGCGTTTGCGGCCGGAGAGGAGAAGGCAACGCCGTGGGAAAATCCGGTGACGCACGCGAGTGGATTGCGCGTCCCAGGCCCCTTGGGCGATCGACTTATCCTCCGGGCGCTACGCGAGAGTGGCGGTGACGCCCTCGCCGTAAGCGAGGAGGCGATTGTCGCGGCGACCCATCGCGTGTCGCGGGCGACTGGCGTCGACGCGGCGCCAGAAGGCGGCTGCGCGCTTGCGGTGACAGAGCAGCTCGTCGCCGCCGGCCGGATACCGCGTGACGCCGAAGTGGTGGTCTTCAATACGGGTAGCGGCGCATCCTATCGGTTCTGACAACCACTCGATGAAAGTCGGCATTCTCGATCCGTTCAGCGGCATCTCCGGGGACATGACGTTAGGTGCCCTGCTCGACGTCGGCCTCGATCCCGAGTGGTTGCGTGCGCTTCCAGGCTCGTTAGGCCTCGACGGTATCGGTGTGCGTATCGCCGACGTCAAGCGCGGAGAGATCGCGTGCAAGAAGGTCGACTTCGAAATTCCGCCGCAGCCTCACGGGAGACACCTGCGACATCTTCAGGAGATCGTGTCGCGATCGGCCGCACCGCCAGCGGTGAAGGAGCGAGCGAATCGCGCCTTCACTTTGATCGCGGAGCAGGAGGCGGCGATTCACGCGACGACGGTCGAGCGCGTCCATCTGCACGAAGTCGGCGCCGTGGATGCGATCCTCGACGTCGTCGGTGGCGTGTGGGGCTTCGAGGTCCTCGGCATCGAGCGCGTCTACTGCGGTGCGATTGCGACGGGCGACGGCGTCGTCACCGCCGCACACGGCACACTGCCGGTTCCCGCTCCGGCTACGCTGCGTCTTCTCGAGGGACATCCAGTGCGGCCAGGACCCGACGGGGCAGGGGAGCTCGTCACTCCCACCGGCGCGGCACTCGTAAGGGTTCTCTCATCGGGGCCGCCGCCGCGGGAATATATTCCGCTCCGAAGCGGGTTCGGCGCCGGCACGAAGGAGTTTCAGGGGAGGCCCAACGCGCTGCGGCTCATCGTCGCCGAGTACTCGTCAGGCGAACGCGCGGGAACGATCGAGGACCTGGTGCAGCTCACGAGCGACATCGACGACATGACGCCCGAGTATCTCGCCGCCACGGCCGAGCTGCTTCGCGATGCGGGTGCGCTCGACGTCGTGCTCATCAGCACGACCATGAAGCGAGGACGACCCGGGACGAGAATCGAGGTACTCGCTCGCCCGCCTCAGGCCGATGAGCTGGAGGAGATCGTCCTGCGCGAGACGACGACGATCGGGGTGCGCCGATGGGGAGTCGAGCGACGGGCTCTCCCTCGGGAGTCGCGGACAGTCGAAGTACTCGGCTACCCCATAGCGATCAAGGTCGTGTGGCTGCCTGACGGAAGCATGCGAGCCAAACCGGAATTTTCGGACGTTCAGCGCGTGGCACAGCAGACAGGACGGCCGCTTCGGGATATATTCCTGCTCGCCGCCGACCAGGCGGAACGGCAATAACTCGAGGGTGTACGGCACCGCGGGCATGTGCCCGATTTTCGTGTTGCTAAACGAGGAGAATTTGATGCTCGCTACAGCCAAGAAGGCTCTAATGCCCATTCTGCTGTCGGCGGCGGTCACGGCAGTGGCTGGCGCTCAACAGAAGCCGAAGGAATGCAGTATCGATGAGAACAAGCCGACAGAAATCGGTCGCGCGCTCCTGTCGCTTCAGTTCGCGCAGAGTGCGCAGAAACCCGAGGATGCCGCGAAACAACTAAAGGGTGCCGTTGGCACGCTCGAAAAGGCTGACAAGACGAAGAATCCTGTCGGTCTGAACTTCGAGATGGGCAAGGCACTTGTCATGTGGCTCTCGCAGCCGAACATGACGGCCGTGACGACGCGCGGCGCACTCGGCTTCACCCAGAATCCAACGCAGCCAATCGACCTCGTAGCTTCGATCGATTCCTCGTTCGGCACGGTCGAGAAGGCGATGCCGGAATGCGCGAGCCAGACGGCTGCGTGGCGTGCGCAGAAGGGCTGGGTGACGATGATCAATGATG
>JANWKK010000047.1 GCA_025451425.1 Gemmatimonadaceae bacterium | reverse complement strand
TGTCGCTGGCGGGTGGCGCGCTCGGACTCGCGCTCGGCATCGCGGCCATTCGATCATTGCTCGCGATCAACACAGCCCGCCTGCCGCGTCTGGGCGAAAACGGATCGGCGGTCGGCGTCGATTGGCGCGTGCTCTCCTTCACGCTGATCGTCGCGCTCGGCACCGGCATCGTGTTCGGCCTGCTGCCGGCGCTGCAAGGTTCGCACGCCGATCTCAATCTGACGTTGAAAGAAAGCGGCGGGCCATCGGGCACGGCGTTTCGCCACAACAAGGCGCGCTCGCTGCTCGTCATCGCCGAAGTCGCGCTCGCGCTGATCCTGCTCGTCGGATCGGCACTGCTGATTCGCACGTCGATGGCGCTGCGCGCCGTCGAGCCAGGCTTCGATCCGCACAACATCCTCACGATGCAGATGTCGCTAACCGGTCCACGTTTTCAGAAAACCGCCGGTGTCGAACAGCTGGTTCGCGATGCGACCGAGCGACTGGGCGCACTCCCCGGCGTCGAGGTCGCCGCCGCCACGTGCTGCATTCCACTACAAGGCGGCTTCGGTCTTCCCTTCGTCATCGCTGGCCGGCCGCTCGACGACGGCCCCTACAGCGGCCAAGGAGGATGGGACACGGTCTCTCCAGGCTACTTCGAGGTGTTCAAGATCCCGGTGCGGCGCGGCCGGACATTCACCGTGCGCGACGATGGCGCGGCGCCACCGGTGGTGATCATCAACGAGTCGATGGCCAATCGGTACTGGAAGGACGGCAGCGATCCGCTGAACGATCGCCTCGTCATCGGCAAGGGCGTGATGCGCGAGTTCGCCGACGAGCAGCCGAGGCAGATCGTCGGCATCGTGGCCGACAGCCGCGACAACGGGCTGAACAACGATCCCGGACCGACGATGTTCATTCCGCAGGCGCAGGAGACCGACGGCGCCAACGCGCTGAACCTGCGGATCGCTCCGATGTCGTGGATCGTGCGGACGCGCGGCGAGCCGCACGCGCTGGCTGCGCCGGTCGAGGAGCAGCTGCGCCAGGCGACGGGCCTCCCAGTGTCGAACATCAAGACGATGGACGAGATCGTAACGCTGTCGACGTCGCGCGAACAGTTCAATATGCTGCTGATGACGGTGTTCGGGGGCGCCGCGCTGCTGCTGGCCGCCATCGGCATTTACGGCCTGATGGCGTACTCGGTCGCACAGCGGACGCAGGAGATCGGCATTCGCCTGGCGCTGGGCGCGGGCGGATCCGTCGTCCGGCGGAGGGTGCTGGTTCAAGGGATGCGGCTGGCGCTGATCGGCGTCGCCATCGGCGTCGCGTCGGCGTACGCGCTCTCGCGCTTCATCGCCAGCTTTCTGTTCGGCGTGAAGGCGGTCGATCCGCTGGTGTTCGCCGGCATCCCGGTGCTGCTGACGGGAGTGGCGCTGCTGGCGGTGTGGCTGCCCGCGCAGCGGGCGAGCCGCGTGGATCCGCTGATCGCGCTGCGGACGCAGTGAGCTGGCTACTCCTTCGGAATCGTGCCTTCTTTGATGATCCGGTTCTCTGGAAAGATCGGCTTCGGCGGCGGTGTGGGCTGTGTCGATGGCTTGTTCGGCATCTCGAGCGGCTTCATGTGCTCGACGATTATGGAACGTCAGGCTGCGGAGAACAGCTCTCCGGCGGATGGATGACGGCAGATTGCGCGCAAACATCGCGCGACGCGTCTGACGGGGCTATATAGCGAGGAGTACATGGAACGGGAAACGTCCAGCGATCACATCTCCCAGCGAAGAGTCGTCTATACGATGCCCGGCGTCGACGCTGTGACCGTTCGCCGCGACGAGGAATATCGAACCACCGCCGCCGAGCCGCTCACGATGGACCTCTATTACCCTCCGGGGCACCAGCGCGGAGCGCCCTTGCCCGCGGTCGTCTTCGTGACCGGGTTTGCGGATGCCGGCGCAAAGCGGATGCTCGGCTGCGCATTAAAGGAAATGGGCTCCTACATTTCGTGGGCGCAACTCGCGGCCGCATCCGGGCTCGTCGCGATTACCTATACGAATCAAGAGCCCGCGGCTGACGCTCGGGAGGTGCTTCAATACGTAGGGGCGAACGCGGCATCGCTCGACGTCGATGAACACAGGATCGGCGTGTGAGCCTGCTCCGGCAATGTGCCGACGGCGCTCTCACTGCTGATGCAGGATTCGGAGCACTATCCCCGGTGCGCTGTCCTCTGCTACGGCTACATGCTCGACCGCGACGGAGCGACCAGCGTTGCGGATGCCGCGAAGCAGTGGGGGTTCGCCAATCCGACGGCTGGGAAGTTGGTCGCCGATCTTCGACGCGACGTGCCGCTGCTCCTCGCGCGCGCGGGTCGCGATCAGATGCCGGGGCTCAACGAGACGCTGGACCGCTGCGTCATTCAAATGTTGAGCGACAATCTGCCGGTCACGCTCGTCAATTATTCCGTGGGACCGCACGCCTTCGATATCGTCGACGACACGCCGATGTCGCGCGAGGTCATCAGATGGATACTCGCGTTCCTGCAGTTTCATCTTCTGACGTAAAGGTCTAAGCGGCGTCGGTCGATTGCCACGACGTGTCGTTGGCGTCGAAGTACGGGGAGACCGGCGTAGATGCGGAGGTGTTCTATACTCGAGGCTGGTCTTTAAGGGACGTCGAACATGCACAAGCCGGTTACCATCCCGCCTGGATTCGACGAGCTCAGCGTCGAAGAACAGATCGATTACGTCCAGGCGTTATGGGAACGCATCGCGGCAACTCCCGATCAGGTCTCCGTACCTGACCGGCACCGAGAGGTGTTGGACGAACGCCTTGCAGACTGTGAAGCGACGCCCGAGGCCGGCGAGAGCTGGGACGTGGTGCGGGACCGACTTCGCCACAAACTGCGGCCGCGTTAGCGTCCATGCCCCGCCGGTGGATCGTCCGACCGCTCGCCGAGTCGGATCTCGATCGCGCTGCGTCTTGGTACGAGGATCAGCAAGCAGGCCTCGGGCTGAGGTTTCTCGACGCAATGAATCGGTTGTTCGAGCGCCTGCGTATGACCTCCTTGCAGTTTCCGTTGGTATCAGCGGATGTGCGACGCGCCCTCGTGCACACATTTCCGTACGCGGTTTACTTCCGCGAGACGCACGAGACTGTCGTGCTCCTCGCTGTGCTGCACCTCGTTCGCGATCCGGGCACGTGGCGCGCTCGGTCGTGAACGGACGCGCCGATCTGCAGTCGGATTGCGAGCGAATGCGATGGAATACGACAGACTCAACGGCGCTCGCGTCAGTTCTCTGTCGGCGGCTCGACGTGTTCGATAACCAGGATCCGGACCGGGCCCTTGGTGGATTGCAACTTCAGCCCGAGCTGTTCCTGGATCGCGGTGAAAACCGACGGGCTGTCCGACGGAGGCGAAAATGGACTCGGAACCGGCAATGGGCCGCCGGGGCCGTTTGGCAGCATCTGGTCCGGCGTGTACACCAGATCGAGATCGTAATTGCCAGTGAGTCCGGTACGCTCGACCACGCTCCGGCTCAAAAATCGAGACAGCGTGTTCGCGAGTTGCGTCATCGTCATCGTTCGTCCACTGAGACGTCCAGGCATCAATAGGCCGCCGCAGCCGTGTCCCACTCTGTGGGGATCGGCGTCGGCATCTGGACCGGCGGGCGCCTGCAGCCCCGGCGGTGGCGGTGGTGGGGGCGGAGCGCTAACGCCGGCCGGAGCCGTGATCGGGGAGCAGTCGGCGCCGGATGGGCGAAGTTGGGCGCCTGTCTTTCCATCGCGACTGGCCATCACGAGCGCATAAATCGGCAGCATTCGCGTGTCGCTGCGCGCAGCCAATTTGAATCGATCGGTCAGGAGGGTCCGTAGCATCAGCTGAAGGTCGTTGACCGAGCGATTGCCGTCCGCTTTGGCGACGATGTCGAACCGCTGGTTGAGGAGGTCTTGCTTACCCGAGAGCTGAAAGTCTTGAATGCGGTAGGCAATCTCGATCAGCATCCGCAGCGACGTATTTCGAGCCGTGAATCGGCCGCCGGCCGAGAAGTCGCGGTTACTCGGACCGCCGGCCTTGTTCTGCTTGACCGACGCGACTTCGAAGGCGAGACGGTCGGCGACCCCCGACTCGGACTGGGCGCGCAACGGCGCGTTGAAGACCCCCTCGGCAATTGGAGCCGACAGCGCAACAACGACCGCGCTGACCAGCAGCAGTTTCTTCCAGACGTTCAGCGGGCGTCCGGTGTGATTGCTCATGATCGCCTCGATTCTTCGCTCGAGGTCGGAGCCCGTCACGCCTGACACGCACGGCAGTGGCGATGTCGCGTAGAACTCGCACACATCGAGGATCGCCTGGGCATACACTTCTGGTGCGTGCCCGGCCCGCACCACTGCCTCATCGCAGGCGCGTTCGCGTTCGTGGACCATGCGAGCCCCGATCCACCTCACGACAGGAAGAAACCAGTAGATGGCCTCGACCAGCATGTGAATCGCCGCGGCGAGATTGTCGCGCCGCCGCAGGTGGCAGCACTCGTGCGTCAAGATCGCGTTCAACTCTGGTGCCGGCATGCGATCGGCGATTCCTTCCGGCAGCAGGAGCACCGGCCGCACGATTCCGGCGACTCCTGGCTCGAGGAGATCGGACGACGACATCACGTCGACGTTTGCCCCGAAGGATTGCAGATCGAAAGACAAGTGAAGCGGCGTGGCACGCGACAACGCCGCGCGAATCGGCCGCCATTGGCGCCACCAGGAACGAAGCACGGCGGCCGCGCCAAGCGCCCATACGATGACAAGAAGACTTGAAAGGACGATCCGAGTGGAGGCAGCGACAGAGACGGAAGATGACGCGGCTACGGCGAACGCTTGCGGCACCAGAATCTGCTCCATCGCGATCGAAAAGCCGCTTGCGGCCATCGCCGGAGCCGCGCGCCATTCGACTCGACTCCCAATCGCCACCAGCCATGAAAATGGGATCAGGAACTTCACGGACGCCGCCAACCAGAGCCCATACCGCACAGCCGCACGGTTCTTTCGCAACAAGACCGTCAGGATGCCCGCCACGACCGCAAATAGACTCGATTGCCAGAGATGATTCAGTAGCGGCGAAAGATACCCTGGGATCATTTGGATTTGTCCTTCCCTGGCAATAGGTTGTATCGCCAGCGCTAGGGGATGAGCATCACCGACCTGCGCCAGAAGACAACCTTCTGCGCGGTCGGATTCAGCACCGTGAATTGCAGCTCGTACGCGCCGAGCGCGAGGGCGTCGAGCGGCACGCTGAAGCGCAGTGGCACTGCCTGGGTCTTGGTGTTCAACTTCTCATTGACGATCAACGGCGCGGTCTCGTACGCCTTGGCGTCGCCACGGTAGAAGCCGACAAACGCCACGAGCGGCTCCATCGTCGAGACGCCACGCTGATACGCCTGCGCGAAGACGTACATCTCGCTACTCCTGCTGAAAACACGCGTCACGCTGGGAATCAGCTCCTGCCCGTCGGAGATGAGCGGATTGACGGCGTCGGCCGCCACTTTCTGCTTGACGCGATACAGTGCGCCGGCGAGCGGAATCCGCTGGCTGCCGAGCACGACCGTGCTGATCGGCACGCGTGTCTGTTCGCGGTTCAAGTTCGGCACGGCGAACGACGTCTGATATGTGCCGAGGCGGCCCGTCTCCGCGTCGCGCGCGAGAAGCTTGATCACGTATCTGCCCGGCAGCAGCGTGAATCCCGTCTCGTATTGAATTGGGCGAGTCGTCAACTGGCTGGCAGTGTCGTCGCTCAATTTGATGTCCAGCTTGTCCCGCACGTTCTGGACGGTGACGCCATACTCGTCCTTCACTTCGCCGATGAAGTCGATGGCGGTGTGCTGCCCGCTGCCGCGCCGGGCCAGCGCGATCTCGCTGCCCGGGATTCTCACCGCCACCGGCACGAAATACTCGGCGCTATTGATCTGAAACCAACTCACTTCCATAGCGATGGGAATGTCGGTGATCGGGTTCTCCAGCATCAGCGCCTCTTCCAGTTGGCGCTCTTTGTCTGCGGCGGTGAACTTCGCGAACTCCTTGTCTGCGAAGTAACCCTGACGGTACGACAACTCGGCGTGTCGGGCACCCACCAGGGCAACTCGAATCCGATGAAAGTGTCCGTCGTTCGCCGTGTCCGCGCTGTAGTACCCGATCATGTAATGGCTCGTCAGCGCTTGCGCCGCCTGCACGATGCCGAGCGACAGATCGTTGTCGTCGAACATGGCGCTGCCGCCGGTGTCTTTCGCGAGGGAATACAGCGTGTCCTGCGATCGCTCGAAGTTCGTCACCAGCGTCTGCGCCAACTGGCCGGAGAACATGCCGATACCGCCGGGCGAGGCCTTCGTCGCATCGCCGAGCGGCGCTTGCGCGACCAGCCCGCGCGCGTCGATCGGGTAAAGCGCCACGTTCGCCCGGATGGCCGCATTCGTGGTCGCGCGCAACTGCGCCTGATTGTCCGTGCCGTTCAGCCGCAGGCCACTCGCGAAGTAGATCAGCGACTTCTGCTCTGGCAGCGGCCGCAGCATCGTCACCGCCGTCTGGAGCGCCGATAGCTGGCGATCGGTGTTCAGGATGCTGAACTCCGCATCGTCCTGCCCGAACGCAGTGCCGGCGTCGGCGCTGTCGGGAATGCCGTCGCCGTCTTTGTCGTCGCCGAAAATGAGCGTCTGGATTACGCCGATGCCGGTCGTGTACTGAAACTGCGCGGTCAGCAGATGACGCTGATCGAAGTTCGACGGTCCCCACTCGCCGTCCAGATGCCGCCAGTCCTGTGCGATCGCCGATCCGCTCAGGCTCACGCCGGTGAACGCGCCGGCATCGTCCATCGCCTTCGAGAGCGCGTACTGGATCGTCGCGGTCAACCCGTTGCGCAAGCGGCGCCGGATCTGCACTTGTCCGCTTTCACGGTTCGACTCGCCGCCTGACGTCAGGTAAACGAAACCGGCAGGACACGACGGACACGGATTGTCGGCGCCCAACGGGAGCGTGTTCGGCAGGAATTCCTGCATCAGGCGACTCCCCTTCGTGCCGAGATATGTTGCCGTCATCGTCAGCGACGCTGGGAGATCGCGCTGCAGTCGGCGGCATTCTGGCTGCGGTCGGTTGTCCCGCCGGCGGCGGTCTGCAGGGTCGCGTTCGCGATCGGTGTCGCCGAAGGAGTCGCGGGCTGCACGGTGCGCGCGATGTCGTCGAACGGCTTGAGCGCCAGGCTCCACATCGAGGGCGGAGCGTCGTTTACGATCGCGATATCCCGTGTGAGCGGGACAAACTCCAGCATCTCGACGCGAATCGACCAGACGCCGTTTGTCAGATCGGCGAAGCGGAATTCGCCATTCTGATCGGTGACCGTGGCGACTTGTCGATCGTCTCGCGTGGCCGTGACCGTGGCGCCGGGCACGGGCACGCTGCCGAAAGCCACCTGTCCGACATACGTAGCCGCCGCCGCGGCCGCTGCCTCGCCGGCCAACGCAAGGACGTAGATCGCCAGAGACAGCGCGGCGCGCATCGGCTGGTACCGTGCTAATTCGGCACAGGATGTTCGACTCGATCGATGACCACGACCTCAACCGGACCCTTCTGCGACTCGAGCTTCAATCCGAGCTGCTCTTGCACGGCCGTGAAGATCGAGGGACCGTTCGGA
This sequence comes from Gemmatimonadaceae bacterium, assembly GCA_025451425.1. The sequence goes on along the minus strand of JANWKK010000047.1, from coordinate 5,822 downwards.
TCGATGTCGACGCCGTTGGCGCGGATCGGTTGGTCGGCGCTCGTGCCTGGCGCACGTGGCGGCAATTCGTCTGGCATCCATCTGAGGTGCAGGTCGAATAGGCCAGCCAGTCCCGTGCGATCCTGGACCACGCGTCCTGCGAATCGCGACACGCTGGTCGCAAACTGCGACAAAGACGCGCCGCCGATCGTGATATCCCCGGGTCCGATTCTGACGCCGCACGGAACGGTGTCGCCCGGCTGCGGTGGCCCTGGCATAGGTCGCCCGCGGTTGGCCTCGATCAGCGCGACGCAATCGGTCACGGAGTGATGCAAGTTTGGCCCGAACTCCCCGTTTCTCCGAGCGACGACCAAGGCATAGATGGGCAGCTCTCGTGTCTCGCGGTGCACTGCCAGCTTGAACCGATCGGCAAGGAGCGCGCGGATCGGGGCAATCGTCGATGGCGTTGTCGACGCTGATGGCGAGGCGAATACGGGGGCGACCGTTTGCGAAAACGGCTGACTGGCCGTCTCAACCCAGGTGGCTATCGCCGGATGAGTGATCGGCGCGGACGATCGCCATCCGAGATGACTGCCGATGGAGACGAACAGGGCGAATGGCACGAGAAACTTGACGGACGCCGTCAACCAAAGCCGATGCCGCACGCTCGCTCGATGGCTTCGCAGCGTGAGAATCAGCAGACCGATCGCTCCGGCCAAGAGCGTCGATTGCCACAGATGGTCAGCCGCCAGGCGTCCAATCGTCGCCCAGGTCTCGGGGGAAATCGCTGAGATCATGGCGAATCAGCCTTTCTTCGCGAGCCGTCGAAGCGTGCGCTCTGCCTCCTGCACGTCTTCGATGGTCAGCTTGCCCGATTCAATCAAGTGGGCCATCACCGGCTGCGTCCGCCCGCCGAAAAAGCTCAAGAGCTCGTCGATGAGCCGGCGCTGTGCGGCGCGGCGGGAAATCAGCGCATCGAACACGTGCGCATTGCCGATCTTCTTCACGCGCTTGACGGCGTGTTTCGCCTCCAGCCGGTAGACCATCGTCTGCACCGTGGTGTATGCCGGCCGGTCTTTCTCGGGGAAGTGCTCTTGAATCTCCCGGATCGAGGAGGCGCCCTGATTCCAGAGCGCCTCCATAATTTGCAGCTCGAGCTTCGTCAGTTTCGGTAAGGCCACGTACGCTCCTGCCAACGTGGTTAGATTTACTACATCTGTATGTATCATGCCAGCGCCCCGGCGACGACGGAGCGATCCGGCGGATGCGCTAAGAGAGCGCTGAATTCTGAGAGGCGGCAGATCGGCGATTACGTGCCCGCGGGAAGGTGTGTCATCCGTTCGACGATTCGATCGACCCTCGGATCCGGCGTGACGAGCAGCCAGTTGTTCTGGACGAAGAGAAACCAGCGATAGCTGCTCTCCCACTCGGGATCGTGCGACCCGCCAGGCCAGCCGGTAACCCGATATCGCCAGCGGTTGACGTCTGAATCGGTGACGACGTGTTCGCGGACACCAAGCCGTTCAAGCGAGCGCTCGCTATCGAACACGACCGCCTGGACCAAGCCCACGCTGGTCCGCATCGTCACCGCGCGTGAGGCATCCTCCCAGGGTCCCTGCGTCCAGCGAGTGACGCTCTCTACCTGGATCCCCCGGTCTTGAAGCCAGCTCACGACGCCAACTGCGAACTTGAGATCGTCGGACACGACCGGTCGCGGCCAGAGGATTGCCACCATGAACGCGGCGAACAGCGCGACACCTGGAACAGCCGCGGCAATCAACTGGCGTCTCATCATCAGATTATCGCCTCGCCGGAACGGTGTGCTCCATCTTTTCCATTGGTGAGTGTAGCCCTCTGCTGCAGGGGAGCGATCGCCAGTGCGCCTGGTACACCGGCGCGGTTCAGAGGGCCATTCTGTCTGAACCCATATCCACAACTCTCATCAACACCTCTCGTCACCCTCACAGGAGTCTTTGTCGATGTGCCGAATTCTCAGTCTGCTGGCTCTGGCTCTGCTCGTCGCGATGCCGCTACGTGCGCAGACGACGGCGAGCGGGAGCGTGCACGGAGTGGCGTCGGATCAAGCGGGCGGCGTGTTGCCGGGCGTGGCGGTATCGGCGACCAGCGACACGGTGCCTGGCGTGTACAGTGCCACCACGGACGGCGCCGGCCAGTATCGGCTCGAGAACCTGCCGCCGGGGGATTACACGATCGTCGCGGAGTTGAGTGGCTTTGCGCGGTTCCGCACGCCGGTCACGGTGCGGACCGGTTTGAACGTCGAAGTGACAATTCTGATGCAGATCGGCGGCGTGGACGAGACGGTCGACGTGCACCAGGAGACGCCGCTGCTCGAGACGCGCAATGCGACGCAGTCGGTCAACATCAGCGGCGAACTGCTGCGGGGCATTCCGCTGTCAGAGCGCCGCGAGTGGTACGGTGCACTTGCGCTCGCGCCTGGCGTCACCACCGCCGACTTCAACGGCCAGCGGCAGATCTTCGTGCACGGCGCCGACCAGTCCGCCAACGTCGTGCAGATCGACGGCGCGGATGTTACCAGCTCCACGAACGCCGGCGTCACCTACATCAGCCTCAACACCGACGCGATCGACGATATGCAGATCAAGACGTCCGGTGTCGATGCCTCCTCGCCACTGGGCATCGGCGGCATCGTGAACATCGCGATGGCCAGCGGGACGAACCGGTTGAAAGGCGCGGCGACGATGTTCGTTCAGCCGTTGAAATGGAACGGCTCGAACCTTGCGGGCGGCACGAGCAGTACTGTCGACCAGCGGCAAGTGGATCTGTCGCTGGGGTTCCCCTTGGTCAAGGATCATCTCTGGGGGTTCGGGGCCTATCGCTATGCTGATATCACGACAGGCGTCAGTCGAACAGCATCTCAGATCGCGACGCTTCAGGGATTGGTGCCGGGCTACACGCCGACCGACAATCTCAACACGGCACACTTTTCATTCGTCAAGCTGACGGCGCAAGCCGCGGCCGGCCAGCAACTGTCCGGATTCTACCAACGCGACGCCAACCCCGTACAAACGGCCCTTGCTATTGCGGCACAGACGACGACCCAGGCGACGGGCGGGGCCGCCGCGGCCGTGCACCTCGAGTCCGTCTGGTCGGATCGGCTGACCACGCGCCTCGGCGTCTCGTACAACGACAAGCGGCGCGATCAGATCAATCCGCACATCGCCGAGCCGTTCGCGCCGGTCTATCAGAGCACGATTCTGTCGGGCGGGCGACTGGTGGGGAATGGACTGATTGCTGCGATCGATTCGCCGACCAACGGTTACGCGACGCAGCCGAACTCCAAGCTGACGGTGTCGTTCGATGCCACGCGATTCATCAGGCACGCGTCGAGCACGCACGAACTGCAAGCGGGCCTTTACGTCGAACGCCGCGTCGCCGGCAACGACGTCACGTGGGTGAACGGCGGCTTCGTAACCGAGGAGTTGGTGTTGTCGGCCACTGGTGCGTTGGTGCCGTTCCATCGTCAGCTTCTGGACGGCACACAGCTGATCAGCTATCGGGTTCGAGGACAGGACTACGCGGGCTATGTGCAGGACGCCTGGCGGCCGACGCCGCGGCTCGCCGTGAATGCCGGCGTGCGCGTGGACCACATCGTCATGCGGGATCTCGTGTTCAATGCCACCGCTCAAGACAGCACCGAGATCGGGCCGCGCTTTGGCGTCAACTACGCGCTTACGGCCGACGCCAAGAACGTGGCCCGGGCCCATTGGGTACGCGTCGCGGATCAGCCCGGCCTGGTAACGACACTCGGCACGGCATCATTGCCGACGCACGACCTGTACGATCTGAATCTCGACGGCACGTTCGAGACGGCGTTCTTCACCCCGGGAACCTTTGCCGTCACGCCGAACCGCCGGCTCGACCCAAACCTGCATCAACCGTCAGTGCGCGAATGGGGCGCCGGCTACAGCAAGCAGCTTGGCGGCGGCGCTTCGGCCAGCGTCGATTACCTGCATCGCCTTTATCTCGATCGACCGACGGAAGTCGAGACCAACGGGCTCTATAACGGGAACGTGTTCGCCGGTTACCAGGATCCGAACTTCAACGAGATTTATCTCGCGACGAACAACCGCTGGAACACGCCGGTCTACGATTCGTTGGAGTTCTCGATCACCAAGCGCACGAGCCGGCTGCAAGGCGTGGCGAGCTATGTCCGGCAGTGGCGGCACATCGATGGCACGTGGCAGCCGAACGATCCCGCCTCGTTTATTCAACCCGGTGCCTTTGCGAGCGACACCGGCATCGGGAGCACGACGGGCACCGCGTCAGCGCCGACCGACGCCAACAGCCTGTCGGGTACGCAAGGAACCCAACGGAGCAGCGGTGCCACCCAGTGGTTGAACCATGCGATCAGGACGGGCGCCTCGTATACAGGACCTTGGGCTCTGTTGCTCGCCGCCGATCTCACCATTCAATCTGGCATCTTCTCCGGCCCGGTCGTGACGCGGGTCGCGGCGCCAGATCCAGCGTTTGGACCGGCCACGGTCACGCTCTCCAATGGCCGCGTCGTGACGAATCCGCTTGCGACCGTCATCCGATTTGCCGGCGCCACGCGCGGTGACAATCAGCTGACCACTCCCGTCTATTCCGCGCTCAATTTGCGGCTCGGCCGACGCTTCGCCTTCCCGCGCGTGAAGGTCGACGCAGCGCTCGACGTCTTCAACATCACGAACAACGGGGCCGACCTCAGCTTCAATTCAGGGGCGAACCAGACGTACAACGTCCTCTACGGCACGACCACCTTTCGCCAGCTGCCGCGGTCCGCGCAAGTTCAGCTGCGCGCGTCGTTCTAGGCGATGAGCGGATTCTCCGCGAGGAGCCCAGTGCGCCACGCCCGGATCTGGACTGCGTCGTTGCTTCTGCTGTTGCTCGCAATCGATGCCGGCTCCAAACAGATTGCGCTCGCGGAGACTCGCCAGCGGCGCATGTCCTTTCATAACCGGCTGCTGCTGAATCGCGCCGTTATCAGCGGTCTTGATAAGCTGGAAGTCCTGCTCCTGGCACACGAGCATCGCGCCACACCGACGAGTGCGCTCGTCTCGCTTTTGGGCGGTCGAGTACGCCGCGCGGTGGCCGCGATCGACTACATGCGAGTCGAGATACCGACCGACAAGCTGCTGGCACTCGTCGCCTCGACCGACATCGACGCGTACCAGATCTCGTCGCTGTCCCAGGCCAGCGTGTATCGCGACGGCGCGGCAGAAAAGGATGCGGAGCTGTGGCGGCGGTTCGAGACGACTCCTGCCGTCCCGATTGCGGCCGCGCGAACCGACGAACACGAGCTCCCGCCACTCTCCCCGGAGCGCGCGCGCGAGAGCGGCTACACCGGTGAAGACGACGTCGGCCTGGTTGAGTGGAAGAAAGCGCATCCGACATTCGACGGACGAGGCGTCACGATCGCGATACTCGAAAACGCCAAGCCAGAGTGGACGCATCCGACGATCGGGCATGCGAAGAGCCTCGACGGCCGCGAGATCCCGAAGATCGCAGGCATCCTGAACCCGATTCCTGCCGACGATCCTGACGACACGCGAGTCGAACTGGATCGAAGTGTGGAGGCGATCAGCGCGTGGTCCAAGATCGACGGCCGCACGTACACCATGCCGCACCCCGGTCACTACCGGTTTGGTCTCTTCACCATTCACTTGGGCAGCAATCTGATCGAGCGATTCGGCGTGCTCGAGGACGAGGCAACGTACGGCATCCTGGTCGACACGAATGGCGACGCCGACTTTCGCGACGAGAAGCCGATCATCGATGTCAACGTGCGGATGGATGTCCGAGCGCTGAGAATATCGTATCCG
>JANWKK010000046.1 GCA_025451425.1 Gemmatimonadaceae bacterium | reverse complement strand
TCAACAACACGCGGAACGTCGACTCCTCGAGCGCGTCGACCTCGTCGTCGCGTTTACAGACAGCGCGCCCGAGCGCTCCGTCTGCTCGTATGAAGGCGTCGATCGCGTCGCCGAGCATCTCACGCGCGCGCTTCGCCATCTCGTCGATCTCGAGGCCGGGAGCGAGCGTGACTGGAACGTCGAGGAGCCGGAGCGTGCACTGCGCGATGTTCACCGCGTGGTCGCCGACCCGCTCGAGATCACTCGAAATTTTAATAGCGCCGACGATGAACCGAAGGTCGCGCGCCATCGGCTGTTGTAACGCGAGGAGCGAGATCGCGCGCTGCTCGACTTCGACCTCGAGATCATCGAGCTCGTGGTCGGCGGCGAGAACGGCTTCGGCTTTCCCCGCGTCACGCTCGCGCAGCGATTCGACCGCGAGATCGATGAGCGCCTCGGCCTTCTCGGACATGTCGAGCAGGCGCTGCTTGAGCTCCGCGAGCTGCTCGTGGAAATGGCGAAAGCCGGTCTGTCGCTCTGGGCCGGCCGTTTGCGGCTGCGTCATCCAAACCTCCCGGTCACGTACGCGTTCGTACGTTCTTCACGCGGGTTGGTGAATATCTGATCGGTTGGTCCCGCTTCGACCAAGCGTCCAAGGAAAAAGAATGCGGTGTGGTCGGAGATTCGTGCCGCTTGCTGCAGGTTGTGGGTCACGATCACGACCGTCAGTTCTTGCTTCAACTCGTACAACAACTCTTCGACGCGCTGCGTCGATATCGGATCGAGGGCGCTCGCGGGCTCGTCGAGCAAAAGTACTTCAGGTTCGTTCGCGAGCGCACGCGCAATGCACAGACGCTGCTGCTGGCCTCCCGAGAGGCTGGTCGCGCTCTCGCGGAGCCGATCACGTACCTCTTCCCAGAGCGCCGCACGCCGCAGGGACGTTTCGACGATGCGGTCAAGCTCGCGCCGGTCGCGAACTCCGTTGATACGCGGTCCGTACGAGACGTTCGCGTAGATCGATTTCGGGAACGGATTCCAACGTTGAAACACCATGCCGACTCGCTGCCGGAGCGCGACGACGTCTACCGAGGAATCGTACACGTCCTCGCTATCGAGCTCGATGCGCCCTTCGTGGCGAACGCCGGGAATCAGCTCGTTCAGGCGATTGATCGAGCGCAGGAAAGTCGATTTGCCACAGCCGGACGGCCCGATCAACGCCGTGATCGCGCGCGGCTGAATCACGACGTCGATGTCGTAGAGCGCCTGCTTGGCGCCGTACCAAAATGAGAAGTTCCGCGCGGCGATCGCGCCCGGATGCTCGCTGACGGGCAGCGACGCGCCAGAGCGGCCCGCGGCGGCTGCCGGTGATTCGCTAGGCATGACGCCGGTCATCCGAAGCGTCCGGTGATGTAGGACTCGGTGCGCTCGTCGGTGGGGCTCGTGAACATTCTCTCCGTCGGGGCAACCTCGATCAGCTCGCCGCCAAGGAAGAACGCCGTCTGGTCGGAGACGCGTGCGGCTTGCTGCATGTTGTGTGTCACGATGACGACCGTGACGTCGGTGCGCAGCTCGTAGATGAGCTCTTCGACTTTCTGCGTGCTGATGGGATCGAGCGACGCAGTCGGCTCGTCGAGCAAGAGCACCTCCGGATCGGTAGCAAGCGCGCGTGCGATGCAGAGGCGCTGCTGCTGGCCACCGGACAAGCCGACGGCGCTCGTCTTCAATTGATCGCCGACCTCGTCCCAGAGCGCCGCGCGCTTCAGCGCGCGCTCGACGATCTCGTCGGTCTGTTTGCCGTTCGGCTTGTGGTCCATCACCACCAGACCCGCGGCAACGTTGTCGCGAATGGACATCGTCGGGAACGGCGTCGGCCGCTGGAAGACCATGCCGACCTGCCGCCTAACGGCGACCGGGCTGATGCCATTGCCGTAGATGTCGTGCCCGTCCAGCATCACGCGCCCGGCGACACGCGCTCCCGGAATCGTTTCGTGCATTCGGTTGAGACAGCGGAGGAACGTCGACTTTCCGCAGCCGGACGGACCAATGATCGCCGTGACCGATCGATCGCTCAGATCGACGGAGACGTGGCGGACGGCGTGAACGGCGCCGAAGTACGCGTCTAGGCGATCGACGACGATGCGAGTCGCCGGCGCTTGAGATACTGGCGCCTGCGCCGGCAAGCCGGCTTCAGTCGGCGGCGACGCCGAAGCGCCGTCGGGTTGCGACGCGCGCGGCGAGGCTGATGACGAAGACAATGGCGACGAGGACAAGGGCGCCCGCCCAAGCTTGCGCGATCCAGTTGTCGTAAGGGGTGATTGCATAAGTAAAGATCTGAAGCGGAAGCGCCGCAATGGGTGCCTTGAGCGACGTCGACCAGAACGCGTTGCCTAACGTGGTGAACAGAAGCGGAGCAGTTTCACCCGCGATTCGGGCCATCGCGACAAGCGCACCGGTGACGATGCCGCCAAGCGCTGTGCGCAGAACGATCGAGAGCGAGGTTCGCCAGCGGGAATAGCCTAACGCGAGCGCCGCTTCACGAAGCGAGATCGGTACGAGCCGCACCATCTCCTCCGTCGTCCGCGTGACCATCGGAATCATCATCGCGCCGAGGGCAACGCCGCCCGCGAGTGCCGAAAAGTGGTTCATGGGCCTCACGAGCAGTTCCCAGGCGAAGATCCCCATCACGATCGACGGGAGACCGTTCAGGACGTCGGCGAGATAGCGGACCGTCGTCGCAAGGAACGTCGCCTGCTTCTCCGCGAGGTAGAGCCCTGCGCCGATTCCCACAGGCAAGCCAACGGCACTTGCCAGTCCGATGATGATCAAAGTCCCGACAATGGCGTTAGCCATCCCGCCGCCGGGTTCACCGGGTGGCTTCGGCATCTTCGTGAAGAAGGCGACGTTGATCGAGCTGCCGCCGAGACGCACGAGGTGGATGATGATGAAAATCAACGGCAGAATGGCGATCAGCGCCGCGGCGTACATGAGGCCGACCATGATGGCGCTGCGAATGCGCCGACGTCTGATGGTCTTTTCGGTGCGCTCGGCCACCGCACGCTGGCGCCCGCTCGGCGCACGGGACCGATTGTTCGCTGGATTAGTCATCGGCGCTCCCGTGCCGTCTGCCAGACAAGCCAACGTGCGAGCGCATTGACGACGAACGTCACGAGGAGCAGCACGAAGCCGACCGCCATCAGAGACGACTTGTGCAGGTCGCCAGTGGCCTCGTTGAACTCGTTGGCGATCAGCGACGCCATCGTGTAGCCCGGCGCGAAGAGGGAGGCGGCGATCTCGTGGCGATTGCCGATGACCATCGTTACCGCCATCGTCTCGCCCAATGCGCGCCCCAGCCCGAGCATGATACCGCCGATGATACCGGAACGCGCGTAGGGGATGATCGCGTCGCGGATGACTTCCCAGCGCGTCGCGCCTAACGCGAGTGCTGCCTCACGCTGAGAACGCGGCACCGCAGCCAATACTTCGCGCGTGACCGCCGAAATGTACGGCAGACACATGATGGCCAGAATCACTCCCGCAGCGAGCATGCTGGGGCCGTACGCCGGGCCGGAAAACAATGGCAGCACGCCGAGATGGAGCGTGTCGCGAAGGAACGGCATCACGTCCTGCCGCAAAATTGGCACGAGGATGTAAATGCCCCAGAAGCCATAGACGACGCTGGGAACCGCGGCGAGCAGATCAACCGTGAATGCCACCGGCTGCCGAAGCCATCCGGGTGCGAATTCGGAGAGAAAGACGGCAACCCCGATGGCGAGCGGCGTTGCGATGAGCAACGCGAGGATCGAGGAAACGATCGTGCCGAAAATGGCCGGCGCCGCACCAAAATGCTGAGCGACGGGGTCCCAGTCGCTCGACGTGAGAAACGTGAACCCAAAGGTGCGTAGCGCCGGCCAGGCTGCGGCGCCGACGGAAACGAAAATGAGCAGCAGGAGGATTGGAACGAGCGACGCGAAGCCGACGATCGACCATGAATAGACGCGATCGCCGATCTCCGTGCCGATCTCGGTCCAACTGCGCGATGGCCGTGACGGTGCTGGGCTTGTCGTGGCGGAAGCGACGTGCGCGGCGTCGCGCGCGACGATCTCGGTCACGACGTCGCGCCGACTTTGATCGTGGCGAGCGTCGAATCGAGTCTCGTTACGAGCACCGACGGCAGTGGCGCATAGTCCAAGGTTGGCGCGAGCTGCTCGCCGTCATGGAGCGCCCAATGGAGAAAATCCATGAGCTGCTTTCCCTTCTCCGCGTTAGGCTCGTTCTTGTAGATGAGGATCCACGTGAACGAGGAGATGGGATACGACTGTGCTCCGGGCGCATTGACGATCGAGATTCGATAATCGGTGGCCGCGGGAAGCTTCGCAATTGCGCCAGCTGCCGCCGCCGTCACCGCTTCGATCGAGGGCTGCACGAACTGTCCCGATGCATTTCGAATCGCCGCGGTCGGCAGCTTGTTCTGTCGCGCGTACGCGAGCTCGACATAACCCAGGGCTCCCGGCGTCTGCTTAACCTGGCCAGTGACGCCTTCGTTCCCTTTCGCGCCAAGGCCCACAGGCCACGCCACATCCTTTCCCTTGCCTGGAGCCGTTTTCCAAGTTGGACTAACGGCGCTGAGATAATCGGTGAAGATGTAGCTCGTGCCGCTGCCGTCGGAGCGATGGACAACCACGATGTCGCGATTGGGAAGATTCACGCCCTTGTTCAAAGCACCGATTCGCGGATCGTTCCACTTCGTGATTTTGCCGAGGAAAATATCGGCGATGAGGTCGCCGCTAAAGTTGAGTGTTTGCGTGACCTCGGGCAGGTTGTACGTGAGACACACCGCGCCGAGCACTGTCGGAATGTGCTGGATCGGGCCGCCTTTGGCCTTGCTCATCTCTTCATCTGTCATCGGCGCATCGCTGGCGCCGAAGTCGACCGTCTGCGCCGAAAGCTGACTGATGCCGCCGCCCGAGCCGATCGATTGATAATTGATCTTGACGCCCGTCTTGGTCGCGTAAGTGTCGAACCACTTCGAGTAAATCGGATTAGGAAAGGTCGCGCCCGCGCCGGTGAGCGCCGCGCCACTTCCAGATTGAGTTGCCGCAGCGGCTGGAGCTCCTGCGCTGCTGTCTTTCTTGCTGTTGTCGGCGCCGCTCGAGCACGCCATTGCGATGGTCGCCGCGCCGAGAACGAGAGAGAATCGCGTCACATTCCGCTCCAGTGAAGAAAATGGCGGCGACCGGGATAGATCGCCGCCCTCGGAGATTCGCGGGCCCCGGTAACGCAGCCCGGAATGTTCTGTAACGGACGTGTAACAGCCCGCGCTAGTTTAGCGAGCTCCACAACAACTCCAATTGATCCAGCCGCTATCCTGTGCTCTCCAACGGCCCCTCTACTCCCGTGCGACTCTCAACCTGCGGCGGCCCGTGAGCCCATCGCAGGATTTCATACGCGCGCATCGCAATCACCATCCCCAGGATCGGCGCGACCCAATAGAGCCAGTGCGCCGTCCAGATGTTGCCAACGAGCGCAGGGCCAAGCGAGCGCGCGGGATTGAAGCTCCCACCGGTCAGCGGACCAGTCACGAGCGCCCCCGCAAAGACGGTTGCTCCGATCGCAAATGGAGCAACTGATGGGGGCGTTCGAGCATCCGTCGCCACACTGATGATCACGAATCCGAGTAAGGCGGAGTATCCAGCCTCGACTACGAACGCGCGATCGAGCGACAGAGCGGGTATCGTCGCACCGAACTTCCCGACGGGACCGAGTAACCATGCGAGCAGCGCCGACGCGCCGATCGCGCCCGCGCACTGCGCAACGACATATGGAATTACATCCCGTCCGGGAAAACGCCGGACAGACCAGAAGCTGATCGTGACCGCAGGATTGATGTGAGCGCCTCCGAGATGTCCCGTCGCGGCGACGACGATCGTGATGACGAGCCCGAAGGCCAGGGCAACGCCGGCAACCCCAAACGCGCCGGTCTTCGCCGCGACCATGACCGCTCCCGGTCCAATCGCGACGAGCGCGAAGGTACCGATCGCTTCGGCGGCGTACGCGCGCCAGTCACGCGCTCCAGCGTCAACCATCGACCACTGCGGTCGCCTTGCCACCGGTTCGCAGAAAATCCGCTAAATCGTTAGGCAATCCGCTGCGCACGATCTCCCGGGCCGCCCGCTCGACGTCGTACTCGACGCGCTTGAACTGCACGTTCACACTCGGCTCGACGGCAGCGATATCGAGCAGCACGTAGCCAGCTCGCGAATCGCCATCCTTTGGACGTCCGGCGCTTCCGGTATTAATGAAGTGAACGCCTGCGACAACGCGATGCCATGGTAGATGTGTATGCCCAAAGCAAACGACATCGCCCGCCCGTGCTCCGACGGCCGTTCCCATCTTCTCGAGAGACGCATCCGGCCGTTCCTGGTACGAGTAGACGGTGTTGAGCGCCTGATTGCCGTGCAGCAGCACGACCGTTGGACCAGCGACGTGGCCGCCGAGGGGACGGAGGTCGACGCGAAAGGGCAGCGCGTCGAGGTATGCCTTCGTCTCGCTCGAGACGTGCTCGCGCGTCCACTGATATGAGATGTGCGAGAGCTCTTCCTGGCGTGCATCCTCGTACCGGCAACCACAGTGCTTGTAGTCGGTGGCAACGGTCGAATCGTAGTTGCCGGCGACACCGGGAATGCCGGCTTCGCGCAGCCGCGCGACGACCTCGTTAGGCCAGGGGGCGTATCCGACCAGGTCTCCGAGATGATACGTTGCTCCTACATCCCGCTGTCCGGCGATGTCCGCCAGTACCGCTTCCAGCGCTGGCAGATTCGCGTGGATGTCGGAGATCAGCGCATACCGCATCACTGCAGCTCGAGCGTGGAGATCGTGCGTGGTATCGGCACTTCGTCCGCGATCGCCTGTGCGCGCCGCTCGAGCGCGATGCGCTCGAGACGTTCCACTGGGAGCGCAAGCAGGAGATCGATTCGCCGAGCGAGGTAGCTCAAGACGCTACGAAATGCGCGCCGGCGGGCATCGTCGCCGCCTTCGATATCGGACGGATCATCCATTCCCCAGTGCGCGAAGGCAGGCTGTCCCGGAAAAACCGGGCACGTTTCCTTTGCGCGATCGCAGACAGTGATGATGAGATCCCAATGCTCGCCGTGAAGGCTGTCGATCGACTTGGGTTTCGCGGCGCTCCAATCGATCCCGTAATCGCGCAGCGCTTGGAGGGCGAGCGGATGAACGCCCGACGCAGGCGTGGCGCCGGCACTCGCCACCTCGAATCGTCCGGCAGCGACGCGTTCGATCTTGCTGCGCATTAGCGCTTCAGCGATCTGGCTCCGCGCGGAGTTGCGCGTGCACAAAAAGAGCACGCGGAGCGGCGATCGTATGGGGCGGATGCTGCTGTGAGAAGACTGGAACGTAGGCATGTTCTCTCCGGATCGGGATCGATGCGCGCCAAATGGTCACGCCGCTTCGTCACAGTAGCGGCACATAACGACGGCCGTCTCGGGACATGTCTTCTGAAATTCTTCGGTGCGGCGCACGTCCGGCGGCACCTCATCGCGCGCGACTTGCTGGAAGCCAAAGCTCGGGAAGTAGGTCTCGGCCGTCGTGGTCAGGAGGTAAAGCGCACGAAGCCCGCGCGCGTCCGCGTTGGCGATGACACGGCTCACGAGAGCACGGCCCAGGCCGCGCGACCGCCATTCGGGAGTGACGGCGACGGAGCGCAGCAACGCATTGTCCTGGCAGACTTCGAGGCCCGCGATGCCCACGATGGCTCCATCGGCTTCGGCGACGACGAATGCAGGCAGACTTTCCGCGACGCCGGCGAGAGGAAGCTCCGACGAGACGAGCAACTGCTCGATTGCCGGAAGGTCGGTCGTACGCGCCCCGCGAAGCTGCGGTGTCATGTGGGTTGTCTTGGTAGCAATCATAAAGTACTCGCTTTGATAGTCGTTAGGTGCAGCAATCGTCGGCGCAGCCGCACGCGCGGCTCGAAGGCGCGG
>JANWKK010000045.1 GCA_025451425.1 Gemmatimonadaceae bacterium | reverse complement strand
GCACCGCGGATCACGCGAGAAGGGCGGTCGCTTCGCGCGACCGCCCTCACCGGAACCGCGCCATCATGAATGGCGGCGCTCACAAATTGAACTTTCCGACATCCTCGGGTCGCATCTTCTCGAGATACTCCTTGAGCTGTTCCGCCGTGATGTCGCGCGGATCCTCCGGGATCATCGGCGTGTCCTCGTCCTCGTCGTTGCCACTGCCCTCGACTTCCGCATCCTCCACCTCGATCGCGGTGAGCAGCGACTCCTGCGCGAAGATGGGCGCCGAGAAGCGGAGCGCGATCGCGATGCTGTCCGACGGACGCGCATCGATCTGAACGATAGTTTCGCCACGATTGATGTGCAGCTCGGCGTAATACGTGTTCTTCTCGACGCGCGTGATCTGCACGCGGCGCAGCGAGCCGCCGAGGCCTTGAATGAGATTCTTGCACAAGTCGTGGGTCAGCGGCCGCACGCGCTTGATGCTGTGAATCTGCATAACGATAGACTCGGCCTCCGGCTGGCCGATCCAGATCGGCAGCAGACGCGACCCGCCCTTTTCCTGGAGGACAAGGACGTAGGACTGCGTCGTACTGTCGAGACCGAGCCGAGCAACAACGACTTCGACCACGTGACGAGGGGCTGAGGTTCATGACGCTTTCCGGAAGCTATCGCCCGGACCCAGACGTGTCATCCTTCGTCAGTTGCCTCTTCGGTGCCTAAGCCTCGAATGGCCGCTGACACCACTGACACGGCGCTGAAACCGCTGACCGGTTCCGTGCGGCGACTCGCTCCAATTGGCTGCGGAACGATGATTATTGTGGGCGACTAGCCGCCCATCGTGGTGCATGCAATTTGTCGATCCGAATTATCCGCTCTCTGAGCTCACACGAGATGTCATCGCGGGATTCTACCGAACCTATGACGCGCTCGGCTTCGGCTTTCTGGAATCCGTCTACAGGCGGGCACTGTCGGTGGAACTTGGGGTTGCCGGGCTTGGCGTTGAGCGAGAAGTGCCGTTCGAGCTCTTCCACTTGAGCGAGTCGATCGGGCGCTATCGCGCGGATCTCATAGTCGAGAAAAAGTTGATCGTCGAGGTCAAACGGGCTCCGCGCTCGATCCCGAAGCGATTCCACAACTGCTCAACTATCTGAACGTGACACGTCTGCCCCTCGGTCTTGTTGTGTTCTTCGGACCGAAGCCAAAAGTCAAACGAGTCATCCGCGACAGCACTCGCGAACATCCCATCAACTCGCGCTGAAGTGGCAGTCCAAGGGCTCACGCATTTCACGCTCTTTCGTCAGCGGTGTCAGCGCCGTGTCAGCGGTTTCAGCGGCCTATCGCTTTCGCTCGTCGGATGGCTTTCAGCCCTTCACCGCCCGCTTCAACGCCGTCGCGCGATCTGTCCGCTCCCACGTAAACGTAGTGCCAGCCTTACGACCATTGCCGATGCGTTCTGGCTTGCGGCCGAAGTGACCGTACGCCGACGTCGCGGAATAGATCGGCTTGCGGAGATCGAGCGCCTCGATGATCCCTTTGGGTGTCAGGTCGAAGACGTCCTTGACCGCACCCATGATGTCGGACTCGGGAATGACCGCGGTCCCGAAGCTATCCACCATCACCGAGACCGGCTCAGCCACGCCGATCGCATAGGCCAACTGCACCTCGCACCGGCGCGCGAGACCCGCAGCGACGATGTTCTTCGCCACCCATCGCGCCGCGTAGCATGCTGAGCGGTCAACTTTGCTCGGATCTTTTCCACTGAAAGCGCCACCGCCATGTCGGCCCATGCCGCCGTACGTGTCGACGATGATCTTGCGTCCCGTGAGTCCAGCGTCACCCTGCGGGCCGCCAATGACGAAACGTCCAGTTGGATTCACGTGATACTTCATCTTGCGCGATCGAAGAGAGTCCGGGATGCACGGATCGATGATCTCTTTGATGATCGCCTGCTTGATCGCACGCTGTGAGATATCCGGCGAATGCTGCGTCGACACGACCACGGTATCGACGGCGACGGGACGCCGGTCCTCATACAACACCGTCACTTGCGCCTTGCCGTCCGGACGCAGCCACTCGAGGTCGCCGGACCTCCGGTGATCGGCGAGCGATTTCGTGATGCGGTGCGCGAGCATGATCGGCATCGGCATCAGCTCCGGCGTCTCGTCGGACGCATAACCGAACATCATCCCCTGATCCCCCGCGCCGCCCGTGTCGACACCCATCGCGATGTCCGGCGACTGGCGATCGATGGTGCTCATCACCGCGCAGGTCTGATGGTCGAAGCCGTAGCTCGCGTCGGTGTAGCCGATGCGCTCGATCGTCGCGCGTACGATGTCCGGTACGTGGACGTAGGTCGACGTCGTGATCTCGCCGGCAACGCAAGCGAGTCCGGTGGTGACGAGCGTTTCACAGGCGACGCGCGCTTTGGGATCGTCCGCGAGAATCGCGTCGAGCACAGCGTCGGAGATCGCGTCGGCGATCTTGTCGGGGTGGCCTTCGGTAACGGACTCCGACGTGAAGAGATGGCGATCGAACAATTGGCGGGTGGGTGGTTAAGTGTCTGTTAAATCCTGGATCGCAGGATTGGGGCCTTCGGGTGTCATAGCAATACTAGCGCATTCGACGTTGCATCGATCAGCTTCGAGCCCTTTCTAATCGGCGTGTTGGCATCGCACCCGTGACAGCGAGACCAGAGGCGAGAGGAAAGCGGAGAGCTCACAGAGAATCAGAGAACTACCTGAGCTATGAGAGCCAGCCGCGAGACCTGAGAAGATCAGCTCAGCCACGAGTAAGCTCAATGCCATTCGTCGTCGGGAGTCTCGGTGACCTTCTTTCGATAGGTGTAGACCAGCTTCCACTTCGGCTCCTCGTCGAGCGAGAAGAGAGCCAAATCGCGAGTGCTCCCCGCTGAGCTGTATGTCTCATCTCTCGCCGCTGATTCTGATTGCTGAGGTAGTTCTCTGATCTCTGTTAGCTCTCGGCTTGCGTCTCGCCTCTGGGCTCACTGTCGTGGGAGCGATGCGTGAACTTCAGGACGAAAGGGCCGAGCTGACGGCTGAATCACTAACGCCACTAGACCGGCAGCCCCTCCTCCAACAGCCCCAATTCCGGCATTGCGGCGCTCAACCGGCGGTGCAGCTCGTGGCGCGCCGTCTCCGCGGTGCGCGTACCGAGCGCCGCATTCGCGGCTTCCTCGGCCGTCGCGGCGGAGATGCCGCGCACGATGCGTTTCACGACGGAGACCGAGCGCGGCGACACGCTCAGCTGCCTAACGCCCAGCCCGATGAGCGCGAATGCCATGAGCGGCTGCGACGCCATCTCGCCGCAGACGGCGACTTCGAGACCGGCACCTTCGCCCACCTCCACCGTGCGCTTGATGAGTCGTAGCACCGCGGGATGGAGCGGTGTGAACCGCGACGCCAGGCTCGCGTTGCCACGGTCGACGGCGAGGGTGTACTGCACCAGATCGTTCGTCCCGATGCTGAAGAATTGCACGTCCCCGTCGCGCGTGAACGTATCCGCGGCGACGGCGGCGGCGGGCGTCTCGATCATGACGCCTAACGGGACGTCACGGCGCACCTTCATTCCGCGTCGCTCGAGCTGGCGCGCGGCCTCCTCGAGCAGCGTGCGGGCTTGATGCACTTCGTCGAGCGTAACGACGAGAGGCAGCATGATGCGGACGTCGCCATGCGAGGCGGCACGAAGCAGCGCGCGCAACTGCGTGCGGAACAGCTCCGGCATATCGAGGCACATCCGGATCGCGCGCCAGCCGAGGAATGGATTGGGCTCGCTCGGGTATCCGCCGATGGGCAGCTTGTCGCCGCCGATGTCGAACGTCCGAATCACGACCGGCTTGCCGCCGAACGCTTCGACGACGCGCCGATACGCGCGATACTGCTCGTCCTCGTCCGGCATCGTCGCACGCCCGAGGACGAGGAATTCCGTTCGCATCAGTCCAACGCCCTCGGCGCCGCTGGACGCGGCGAGGTCTGCTTCCTCCGGCAAGTCGACGTTCGCGCGGAGCATGATGCGCACTCCGTCCGTCGTGATCGACTCGAGCGATGAGAGGCTTTGCAGCTCGACCTCGGCGACTTTCTCCTGTCGATCCCGTTCGCGATACGACTCGAGGTCGGCATGCGATGGATCGATCGCAAGGACGCCCGTCGAGCCATCGAGAACGGCTCTCTCACCGCCGCGAAGCTCGCTCGTCGCGTTACGCAACCCGACGATGGCCGGCAAGTTGAGCGAACGCGCAAGAATCGCGACGTGCGACGTTCGCGTTCCCGCGTCGGTCGCGATCGCGACGATCGACGTCCGATCCAGCTGAACCGTTAGGCTCGGCGTGAGATCATGCGTTACGAGGATCGCCCGCGAGCCGGACGGAATGTCGATCGGATCGTGGCCGAGCAGCAGCGAGAGGACGCGGATGTGCACGTCGGTGAGGTCGCCGACGCGCTCGCGAACCATCGGACTCGTGGCGCGCGCAAAGCGCTGCCGCGATTCGAGCATTTGAATGTCGAACGCTTTCTCGGCGGCGAGATTCTGATGGATCAGCTCTTCGACGCCGCGCGTGAGATCGGGATCCTCGAGAATCGAGAGCTGGACCTCGAAGATCGCGGCTTCCTCGCGTCCCACGGTGCTTTCGACGCGCGTGCGAATCTGGCGCAGGCGCTCCTTTGCCGCCTCGAGCGCAGTACGGAATCGCGTCAGCTCGGCGGGGATGGCGTCGTCGGGAATGATGCGATGCGCGACGTCTGGCACTTCCCAGCGCAGCAGCTGGATGGTGCCGACGACGATTCCTGGAGACGCTCCAATGCCGGACAGCTGACGCTTCACGTGGCCTCTCCCGATCAGCTCTCGCCGAACTTGCTTTCGATCAGCTTCGCCAGCGCGTCGAGCGCTTCCTTCGCGTCTGGCCCCTCCGCTTTCAGCTGCAAGGTCGAACCGCACTCGGCGGCTAGCATCATCACGCCCATGATACTCTTTCCGTTGACCTCGAGCTCGTCGCGGATGACGGTGATGTCAGCGCTGTACTTTGCCGCCAACTTCACGATCTCCGCCGCCGGCCTGGCATGCAATCCCGCCTTGTTGACAATCTGAACTTTACGCTCGGGCATCAGTGAGCCACGGAGAAGAGGGCGAACGCTGCGAGAATGAAAAGCGACAGACGCCAACCTTCGATTCGACCATGCAGGCGAACGAGCAGGAACGCGCTCACCATGACCGCGGTGAGAACGAAACCGAGCAGCACGCGGCCCGGGCCAATCACGCGATAGAGCGCTAACGGAATCGCGAAACCGGTCGCCGCCGCGGCGAGCCGGCCGATGTACAGCGGACCAATTCGGAACACGGGGTTCGCTAACGCCGAGGCGACGCGCAGCCCATGGTTCCAGCCCGTGCGCAATCCCCACAACCGCAGCCCAAAGTGGCCAAGGTTGTACGATCCGAGAAACACAGTCAGAACCAGTACCGGTCCGCCGCCCAGACCAAACACCGCTAGCGCGACCAGGCTGCAGAAGGGCAGCCACCCTGCCCACACCAATCGATCGCCGACGCTCCCGAGCGGCCCGCAGAGCGCCGTTCGAAAACGCTCAATTCGCTCCGGAGGCTCGCCATCGAGCTCCGCGCGCGCGAGCGCGCCCACCGCAACCGACGCGAGATATGGATGCGCGTTGAAGTACTTGCTCTCTCGAGCCAGCGCCTGCTTGAAATGGTCGCTGTGGACCCCCTCGGGCAGTAGGCGCAGCGCTGGCTCGAGGCAAAAACCGATACCGTTTCCGAGCAGAATCTCGTAATTCCACGAACCTTGAATCGCGAGCAGGCGCAAGAAGATTGCGATCTGCGTGCGAATCGGCAGTGCGGTACGTCGCTCTGGATGCGCCACGGGGGCAATCGCTCGCGCGGTCATCGGATGGCCATCACGGCGAGTCCGACGCCAAGACCAGAGAGGAAGAGCCAGCGCGCGCCGCTCACGCCATGGAAGATCTTCAACCCCGCGCTCACGGCAACGCTCGCGGCGACGGTCACGACAACGGCACGCGAGATTCGAGCGTCGGTTCCCCAGGCGCCGATCGCGGCCGTCGTTAGGGGCGCGAACACGGCATATGAGATCGCCGCGAGCAAGCCACCGCGCAGCAAATCAGCGGTCATGCACAGCAGCTGA
Source organism: Gemmatimonadaceae bacterium (assembly GCA_025451425.1). The sequence goes on along the minus strand of JANWKK010000045.1, from coordinate 1,244 downwards.
AGATCGATCACCGCGCCGCGCGCGCCGGCATCCAACGCTTCGCGACGACGCGCCGCCCAGTATGCATTGCGCTCGCGAAGCTTCACCATCGTCCACCCGCCGACCCAGGCAGTGGCGAGCGAGGCGATCATCGACATCTCCATCGCGCCCGCCGGATGGCTCGGATGCGTGGCGAAAATCGCTCCTCCGACGACGGCGGCCGATCCCCACTCGGGATATCGCGACGCACCGAACGGCAGGGTCTCCAGCGCGATGAGCTCGAGTGCGGCGCCGACGAGCAGTCCGCTCAGCGAATGTCCGATGAGCGTTCCGGCAAGCGTTGCCGCCACGAGCGGGCGCGAGATCATTGCCTGCGGAAAGCTCACGACGTCGAGTCCGAGCAAACCGCCGAGGAGCGCGATCGGAAGCAGATCAATCCACATCAGCTGGCGACTCCCGCAAGAATGTCGTCCAGCGGAACGGGACGCGCGCCGGGCACGTCTTGAGCCGATACGGCGACGCCGAGGGTCGCGATGTCGCGCAACGCCGACTCCTCGTCGTTGTTCAAGAATACATATCGCAACCGCTGCGTTCGTCCGGTGCGATGATGAATGCCGCCGAGGTTGATGCTCGTGATGCCACCCGCTTCGACGAGCTGCCGCATCGTGTCGATGTCGCCGGTGAGAAGAATTCCCTGTCTGGTATCTTGGCGCAATCGCGGCAGCTCGGCGATGGCAGCGGGGACGTTCAGGAAATACACATCCATCTCTGGCGGCACACCCATGCGATAGAGCTCCTGCTCCCACTCGCTCGCAGCGACTTCATTGTCAACGAGGACGATGAAGCGAATATCCAACGGCTGTCCCCAGCCGACCACGACCTGTCCGTGAATCAGGCGGTCGTCGATGCGGTGCAGGACGAGCGTCACGCCTGCTTCACGCCTCCCGCGGCGCCAACAACGCTGATGGCGCCTCGTCCCCGTTCAGCCGCATGACGCGCGGCATCGACGTCCGGCATCTGATCCGCGAAAACGAAATCGAGAAGCGTCGGCAAATTCACGCCGGCAATGAGAACGGCGTCGTCGGCGCCGCGCAGAATGCGCCGCGCGGCCATCGTGCAGCTCCCGGCTTGGAGATCGGTGAAGATGACCTTCACGCCAGATTCCGTCATCCGCTCGCGTATGAGCTTTTCGATATCCTCGGCGCAGAGGCCCGGCACGGCGACTGGAATCAGTTGCGCACCACGCCCCGTGATGACGTCGACCG
>JANWKK010000044.1 GCA_025451425.1 Gemmatimonadaceae bacterium | reverse complement strand
TTCTGAGAAGTTGGGCACGCATTCGATGAGCCTCATCGTGTCGGTCAGCGGTCTGCCGCCTGAACGGTGCTACGCAGCCATGCGTGCATCGCCTTGTTGCCGGCGATGAGCGGTGACGTAGCGATCGTAGCAGCGGCGCCTTCGATGTCGCTGACCACACCGCCCGCTTCCTCAACGAGAAGTATGCCCGCTGCGATGTCCCACGGATTGAGATGCAATTCCCAGAATGCATCGAAACGTCCCGCGGCCAACCACGCGAGATCGATTGCGGCAGATCCGACGCGGCGAATCCCGGCGGTCGCCTGCGCGACGGGTACGAACTGGCGCGCATATCGCCCGGTCTCTGCGTTTTCGCCGAATGGGAAGCCGGTGCCGATGAGCGCACGCGATGGGTCGCTGATTTCAGATACGCGGATTGGCGCACCGTTCACCCGCGCACCGTACCCCCGAACGGCGGTAAACAATTCGTTGCGCGGGATATCGAGGACGATCGCCATGATCGGACGGGTTTCGTAGATCGCGGCGATCGAGACCGAGAACGCGGGTATTCCGTGCAGAAAATTGGTCGTGCCGTCGAGCGGATCCACGACGAATGCGAGATCGTACGGCAGCGGCTCGTCGCGCCAGGATTCCTCGCCCAGAACGCGGAGGTCTGGAAAATCATCGCCGAGTGCAGCGGTAAGCTCGTGCTGGATGACCGCTTCGGATGCGGTATCCACTTCGGTCACGAAGTCGGCATGACCCTTTGTCTCCCAGACAAGGGCGCCCCGACGTGCAGCGCCCGATCGGATTACCTCCTCCGCTACTCGTGCGGCAGCAGTCATCGCGTCAAAGACCTTCGCCGTCATGTAGCGGTCGAAAGGAATGACCGACTTGCTCATGGCACCCGTTCGTATATTTCGTACATGGCACGAGTATTCAGCGGCATTCAACCCTCGGGTGAGCTGCACATCGGAAACTACCTGGGCGCGATCCGGAACTGGGTCCAGCTACAGGACAACTACGAATCGTTCTTCTCGATAGTCGATTATCACGCTATAACGGTTCCGTACGAGCCGGAGGATCTTCGCCGCCGGAAAAGAGACATGGCAGTGTCGCTACTGGCCTCTGGCCTCGATCCAGCGAAGTGCACTCTGTTCGCGCAGTCCGCGGTACCCGAACATACCGAACTGGCATGGATTTTCAACACCGTGACCCCCCTCGGCGAGCTTGAGCGCCAGACGCAATTCAAGGACAAATCGAGCCGTCAGGAGAGTCTTCTCGCGGGCCTGCTCAACTATCCAGTACTCCAAGCCGCGGACATCGCACTGTATCTCTCCGACCTGGTTCCAGTTGGCGAGGATCAGGTGCAGCATCTGGAGCTTGCGCGGGAGATAGTACGGCGCTGGAATGCCAAGTTCGGTGTGGATTTTTTTGTGGAACCCAAGCCGCTCCTGACGCCGACGCGTCGCATAATGGGACTCGACGGCCAGGCTAAGATGTCAAAGTCGCTCGGGAACACCATCGGCTTGCTCGAGGAGCCCGACGCGATCTGGGAGAAGTTGCGGCCAGCGGTTACCGACCCGGCACGCGTCAAGAAGACGGACCCCGGTACACCTGAGGTTTGCAATATCTATCATATCCACAAAGCATTCAGCCCTCCCGCCACTGTTGAGCACGTAGCGCAGCAATGCCGGAGCGCTGGCTGGGGATGTATCGATTGCAAGCGAGTTCTCCAGGCGTCCATGGAGATCGAACTTGGTCCGATTAGAAAGCGGGCGATGGAACTACGGGCAACTCCGGACGTTGTGGATGATGCACTCTCGACGGGCGCGTCGCGCGCAAAAGCTGTCGCGAGTTCCACGCTCGGCGACGCCAAGCAAATAATGGGTCTCCGGTAGCGAGTGGTTGGTTCGTTCGCGCAGGAGATTCTGGCACGGTTTGGCGCGTCGGCTCGACCCGCGGGCTCGCCGGCCGAAACGGTCGCGCGTCAACTCTGTGCGGCGCGACTCACCGCTGCCGGTTTCGCGGTCACGGAGATCCCGTTCAGCTATTCGGCATTTCCTGGAAAATGGGGAACGCCGATCGCAGGCTGCGTGCTTTTTCTCACGGCCATCGGTACAGCGCTCTCGCTCGAGAACGCGCCCTCGCCCGATGGCGCGATCATGCTTGCTGTGGCGATTGTTGCCTTGATCGGCCTCGCGGGATGGTGGCTGGGCCGTTTCGGCACGCGCTGCCTGCCGCTGATGCGGCGTGAGAGTACGAACCTCGAAGCTCGCCGGGGGGCACCGACGGTCTGGCTTGTAGCGCACCTCGACAGCAAGAGTCAGCCGATTTCGCTGCTCACGCGTGCCGCGGCAACCGTGGCACTTTGCGTCACCTGGACCGGGGTGCTGGGCTGCTGGCTGCTGACACACATAGTTCCGGTTCCGGCCGGCATTGGGATCACTGTCGTGCTCACTTTGCTCGCCGTCGCGGCCGTCGCCTCGTTGCCGTTGGCGATCTGCACGATCGGGGCTGCCGGCACCGGCGTACTGGACAACGCAACTGGGGTCGCATCAATATTACTGGCTGCACGACAGATCGATTCGGCGAGTCCTCTCGGGCTAATCGTGACATCGGCGGAGGAGCTGGGTCTGGCTGGCGCACGCGAGTGGGTGACGGGGCGGCCTCCAGCCATCGCAATCAACTGTGATTCAGTGGATGACATCGGAGCCCTGACCGTCACTGCTGGAACACGCGGGCGAGAATTGCTATGCCGGCTAGGCAGCGAACGTTTATTCGGACCGAATGTCCGAATTCGCAAGAGCCTTCCGGGAATTCTTCTGGATTCGACTGCGTTTTCAGACCGTGGATGGGTAGCATGCACAGTGAGCCGGGGTACGGTCCGGTCATTGGCCCGGATCCATACTCATCGAGATAGCCTCGACCGCTGCAGGGGTACCGGGGTCGATGGGGCGGCAAAACTCATCGCGACACTTGCCGGTGCAATCATTGCAGGGGGAAGTAGTTTCGAATACACGGAGGGGGATCAGAAAGCGCATGGAACAGCACCGTCTGAGTGACGAACGGATGAGCGCTCTCGACGCATCGCTTGCCGAATCGGAATTGAGCGGCGAGCGATCGAACGAATTGCTTGGCGCCATCCCGGAGGGTGGGAAGTACGTCTATTGCATCATACGACATGAGAATCCGCGCGATTTCGGCGACATAGGGATCGGCGGTGGATCGCGCGTTTATACTGTCCAGCATGCTGAGCTCGCGGCGGTGGTCAGCGACACGCCGATCGTGATCTACGATCCAACGCGGGAAAATGTGCTGGCGCACGAGTTCGTGAACGAAACCGTCATGCGCGAGTGCACCGTTATCCCGATGTCATTCGGAACGGTGTTCAGATCCGAAGAGGACGTCGGCGAGTTGCTTCGTTCTACATACGAAGCGTTTACCGATGTGCTCGAGAAAATGAAGGACAAGATCGAGTTCGGCGTGCAGATCCGATGGGACCGGGACAAGGTCGTCGAGAGCATCGAGCACGACAACGACGAGATTCGGAAGCTCAGGGAAGAGATCACCCGCAATGCATCTTCGTCCACATACTTCGCTCGAATGCAGCTCGGCCGACTTATCGAGGGGGCACTGGAAGAAAGCGCCGGTCGCTACGTCACGACGGTGCATGAGGAACTCAAGCGCGTGTCGGTCGCGAGCCGGAGTAACAAGGTCATCGGCGACCGGATGATAATGAATGCCGCGTTCCTGGTTAACCGTTCCTCTGAGAAGGCATTTGACGATGCAGTGAAGGATCTGAGCCGCCGCTTCGAACATCTTCTCGCGTTCAAGTACACCGGGCCGTGGCCGCCGTACAACTTCGTCAACATCAAGCTCAAGTTGGAGAAGGCCGACTAACGTGGGTCTGCTGTCGTCGATCCTGCTAGCGCCCTTCACCGGCCCGTGGGATGGGACCATGTGGACGCTTGACAAGGTCCGTCGCGCGGTAGAGGACGAGCTCACGGACGATACGACGGTCAAGGAAGATCTGATGCGCCTTCAGCTCGAACTCGAGGCTGGCGATATCGACGATGACGAGTACCTCGTACGCGAAACGGCGATCATGCAACGACTTCGTGAGGTTCGGCAGTGGCGGGAACAGCTGGGAATGTCGGGTGGCGGCGGCCCAGTTCGCGTCGCGCGCGACGATGAGGAGCGTTGAGCGCGACGGTTCAGTATGTCTACTGTGTAGTGCCTGCGACAGCCGAATTGATCGATTCCCCGACTGGTATCGATCACTCGGCGGTACGTAGCATCGTTTGCGACGCAATATCCGCCATCGTGGGCTCTCTCGATGCATTCGAGTACGGCAGCGACACAATCGCCGAGCGTGTTGGCGATCCGGAGTGGCTGGCACCGCGCGCGGTGGCGCACGACGCGCTCGTCACATGGGCAAGCGATCAGGGCCCCGTCGTGCCATTTCCAATGTGGGTGATGTTCACAGACGATGCTTCCGTCGTCGCGATGCTCCGGGAACGACAGAAGGAATTCTCCGAAACCATGGACAACGTCGCGGGTGCCCGCGAATTCTGCGTACGCGTGTCGGCCGATCGCGCGTCACTGGCGGCGGCTGCGGAGCAAATGGACTCAGCCCTTGCCGAGCTCGAGCGACAGGCGACCGCCGCACGGCCAGGAGAGGCGTATCTACTCCGCCGAAAACTGGCCGAGTCGCGCAAGGCAGCCACGCGTGATGCCGCTGCACGTATCGCCGATCAGGCGCACCAAGCACTCTCCGCGGAGTCACGTTCCAGTGTCGCGCGCGCAACGGCCTCGCCCAGGGAGGCTGGTGTCCTGCTGGACGGGGCGTATCTTGTCGCCGATGATAATTACGAGGTATTTCGGACTGCACTCTCCGCTCTGATGGCAGCGTTCCAGCCGGCCGGGCTGCGCTTTGATTTTACGGGGCCGTGGCCGCCATATCATTTCGTGCGTGACAACTGACAACGCAGAGCGGGGGAACGAACCCCAGTTCGAAGAGCTGCGCGTCGGAAACGAGGCTAGCATCCTCGGTGATGAGGCGCTGGACTTGAGCGACCTCCTGAATACCGTGCTGGATCGGGGCGCTGTTCTGCATGGTGAAGTCACGATTGCTGTGGCGGACGTCGACCTGATCAAGCTCAATTTGGGCCTGCTCCTGCAGGCGGTCGCGACGGCCGAGCAACGAATCAGCGGAAGGGGGCTCGCGGCGGCAACGGCGGGATCGCTAGCTGGCTCGATGGGGACGGTGCCGCATCGGGGGGCTCCAATTTTCGACGCTGGTGCCACCGAGCGAGCCGGGCCATCGCCCGCCCAGAGGGGGCATTCCACCTCCCGGCCGGACCAGCGGGAACGGTCGTTAAACGCTGTGGCTCAGGGTTTGCCCGAACGGATCAACGCAGACGCGACCGGCCCGGAAACTGGCCTCGCACGTCTTGTGCTCACCTTGATCGAGGTGCTCCGAAAGGTATTGGAGCATCAGGCCGTCCGGCGAATGGAGGGTGGACGACTTTCCGGAGACGAGGTCGAGCGATTGGGACTGGCTCTTGCGAAGCTGAACGACAGGATGGGTGAGCTCAAACGCGTTTTCGGCCTTTCGGAGGAAGATTTGCAGATTGACCTTGGCCCTTTGGGTCGCCTGAAATGAGGATATCACGTGCCTGAACTCGCTTCTCCGTCGCGCAGCACCGGACTCGTCGAAATCCTGGATCGGGTACTCGACAAGGGACTGGTGATTGCCGGGGATATCAAGATCAACCTTGCCAATGTCGAGCTTTTAACGATTCAGATTCGTTTGCTCGTTTGCTCGATTGACAAGGCGGAACAGATAGGTATGAACTGGTGGCGGTACGACCCCCGTCTGACCAGTCAGACGGCGTCTGCCGTCGCGGCGAACGATCTAAATGATCGACTCGACCGTATCGAGCGACAGCTTGCGAAGCTGTCTTCATCTGAGTAGGAGGAGTCATGGCCGTTGAGCGGTCACCGAGCGGAAGCTCACTTATCGACATTCTCGACCGAGTACTGGACAAGGGAATTGTCATCGACGCATGGGTACGCGTATCGCTGGTTGGCATCGATCTCGTAACGGTCGAAGCGCGAATTGTTGTCGCCTCGATCGAGACGTATCTGAAGTACTCGGAAGCTGTCGGAATCACTCAACCAATGTCGCGGCCTCGCGAGTTAGCGGCGGCAGACGAACTCGAGCGTGTGCAATTGGAAAACGCTGAGCTAAGGCGTCGTCTTGACCAGCTCGGCGCGTGACAGAGCGGTAGAGCCGGGCCGCGGTGACGCGAGTGACTGGCTCGAGTCTCTGCTCGGCGCCGTAGCGTCCGCACCTGACTTCAGCGCGGCGGCCGGTGTGCTGCTCGCGCGATTCTGCGCGGAGGCGGGCACCAGCCGCGGCTACGTCTTGCTGCTCGACCATGCATCCAGGCAGCTCGTTCCCGTGGCAACTCTCGGATTCGAAGCCCGCGAGCCACCAACGTCGCGGACTATCGACGATCTGAGTGATCCGTTCGTTGTCGCGGCGCTGGGGATGCAGGTCGTGTCGTGCGGGCGCGGCCCGCCGCGTTCCGGTGTGTCGCGCAAGGCACGCCTCGTTGCCATTCCGTTTCCGCAACCGCGAAGAGTGGACGCGCCACGGTTTCTCGACGAGCCAAGCATGGCGCGACTTCTCAGTTCGCCATGCGCAGTTCAGGAAACGGACGCCGGCCGCACGTGGCGCGCCTCAACCGATCGGTTCGCGTCATCTCCGTGCGGCACATTCGTACTGGAACTTGACTCTCGGTCAGTCGCCATCGATTCGCTCGCAGCAGCCGCGCGGCTCGCCGGCCCGATGCTGTCGCGAGTAAGTGCGGTCGATGCGCACAGACATCGCGCCGAGGAACTGGCGGAGCAGCGAACCGTGCTGACGTCGATCGTCAATTCGCTTCCGGATCCAATCGTGATCATCGACAGGGATCGGCAGATCGTGGTGCAGAACCAGCGAGCGGAACATCTTCTGTCGATGCGCGAGCGCGACTCCGATGGTCGTCGACGTGCTGTAGAGATCAACAATCTTCTGCTTACATCGCACCTGTCCAAGGACGCACCATCTGCCGAGATTCGTCCGCCGGCCGAGTCGCGCGAGCTGAACATGGTGGATCCCGACGACGGCACGGATCTACTCTTTGAAGTGTTGTCGCAACCACTCGACGAGGATGAGAACGCCGTCGTCTCGGTTCTGCGCGACGTAACCGATCTGCGCCGCGCGGCCGGCGAATTGGAACTTCAGGTACAGCGCGTTCGCCTCGCGGAATACGAGGCGAAGCGTGAGAGCGATCGGTTGAATCTAATTCTCACGAACGTCGCGGATCCGATCCTGGTGACTGACGACCGGTGCAATATCATCCTGATGAACCGACAGGCGGAGTTGTTGTTCGGATCTGCGACGGCGAACATTGGATACGCAACGGGTGATCGATCAGCTGCCGTTCGCGCCAACGATACCAAGTTCACGACGTTCATTTCGGATTTCAGCCTGAGCCCGGAGGGATCGCGTCGAGAGGACATGGACCTGATGCGGCCCGAGGATGACGCTGCTTCGCTCCCGATGGAAGTGCTAGCTGGGAAGATCGTCGACCGCCGGGGCGAGCCACTGGCGATCGTGTCGGTTCTGCACGACCTGACAGAGCAGGCGGAGAACGAGCGACTATATGAAGAGCTGAAGAATTTCAGTAACGAGCTCGAGGCGCGCGTTCGCGCGGCGACTGCCGATCTTGCGGAACAGAACGTTCGCCTGCAGTGGCAGTCGCGGGAGCTCGAGAAGGCGAACCGACTCAAGTCGGAATTTCTCGCGAGCATGTCGCACGAGCTGCGGACGCCGATCAATGCGCTCATCGGTTACACCGCCCTGATGCTGGATCGCATATACGGCGATCTGAATGAACGGCAGGAGGAAGGGCTCACGCGCATACGTGCAGCGGCGCAGCACCTGCTTGCGTTGATCAACGACATTCTCGACCTTGCAAAGATCGAGGCTGGACGCATGCCGCTGCGCCTGGAAGACACAGTGCTTCAGGAAGTGATGCGCGAAGCGTCGGTGCAGATCGATCCGCTGATCAAGAAGAAGGGTCTCAACTACCGCTGGGTCGGTCCGGATAATCCGCTGCACATGACCACCGATCGGACAAAGGTGAAGCAGATAATGCTCAACCTTCTGTCGAATGCGGTGAAGTTTACCCACTCCGGCAGCATTACCCTGACGGCCGCGACCGAGGGCGATTTTGTCCGGCTGGATGTGACGGACACCGGGGTTGGGATACGGAAGGAAGATCTCGCGTCGATCTGGGATGATTTCCGCCAGGTGGACCAGTCGCGCACCCGCGAATTCGGGGGCACTGGGCTCGGCCTGAGCATCACCCGGAAGCTGACCGGGGCCCTTGGCGGCCGGGTTACGCTCACCAGCGAGTACGGGAGCGGCTCGAATTTCACGGTATTTCTCCCCCTCAGGAGCGAACAGAATCGAGAGCGGGACGGCTGAGAATTCACGATGCGCCCGCCCGCCCGGTTCTCACGTTGACAGGTGAGACACAGTACGTAGATTAAGAACACGCCCCGCCGCGCCAGACGGGGCGTTTTTGTGTTTAGAGGTAGCCATGTTTGATGCGAAAACACGCACCGTCGTAGTCGTCGGTGCTCAATGGGGAGATGAGGGAAAAGGCAAGCTGGTCGATGTGCTCTCGGAGCGCGCCGACTGGGTTGTGAGGTATCAGGGCGGCGCCAACGCTGGTCACACCGTGGATTTGGGCGACACGTCGTTCGTGCTGCACCAGATCCCGAGTGGAATCCTGCACGCTGGGGTCCGTTGCGCCATCGGCAACGGTGTCGTGCTCGATCCGGAGACCCTCTTTACTGAAATCGACGAGCTGATCGCCGACGGCGTTGACGTCGAAGGCAGGCTCTACGTGAGCGATCGCGCCCATCTCGTGCTGCCGTACCACAAGCTTGTCGACTCGAGCAGCGCGGCGAGCCGCGCGATCGGAACGTCGGGCCGCGGAATCGGTCCGGCATACGAAGACAAGATCGCTCGTCGCGGTGTTCGCGTTCTGGACCTGCGTCACCCAGGGACACTGCGCCCGATTCTGGAGGCGGCAGTGGCACATGCCAACGCGCAACTGTCAGCTTGGGGAGTGCCCGATCGTGCATCGGTCGACGAAACAATGACACTGCTCGAGCGACTGGCACCTCGTCTGCTGTCGCTCGCCGACGATGTCGGCCTGGCGATCCATCGCGCGCAGAAGAGCGATGCGGCCGTGCTCCTCGAAGGCGCTCAGGGATCGTTGCTCGACGTCGACCATGGCACTTACCCATTCGTCACCTCGAGCACCACCACGTCCGGCGGAGCCGCGGTCGGCGTCGGAATCTCGCCGCGCTCGCTCGATCGTTGCCTGGGCGTCGTGAAGGCATACACTACACGAGTGGGGCAGGGGCCGCTCCCGACGGAATTGGCTGAGCCATTGCAATCGCAGATGCGAAAGCTCGGCAATGAATTCGGCGCAACAACTGGTCGCCCGCGCAGGTGTGGCTGGTTCGACGCAGTCGTCGTGCGTTATGCCGTTCGCATAAATGGCCTGACCGATCTGGCGGTTACGAAACTCGACGTGCTCGATACGCTGGATGAGATCAAGCTTTGCACGGCGTATCGCGTCGGTTCGGACGTGTTCACCGAGTTTCCGGGCGACCTAACGATGCTCGACGACGCCGAGCCGGTTTACGAAACGTTCGACGGATGGCGCACGTCCACCGGCGCCGCGCGTTCACTCGCCGAGCTTCCAGCAGCGGCCCGCG
>JANWKK010000043.1 GCA_025451425.1 Gemmatimonadaceae bacterium | reverse complement strand
TTGCTTAGGCCGTGGGAACGTCCACGAACTGCAATTGCTTGGACATTTCGTCGTTGCAGTGTGCGACACGAATCGCAATTCGTCGCCATCGTGTATACCCGTCAGCTCTTGCATGGGGTCGCGATGATGTTGCGCGGCAATGGGTTAGTGCGTATTCAGGAAGCCGGCCCTGTCATTGCCCACATTGTGTGGCGTTCTTGGCCGCCAGTTCTCGATCGCAAGCCCCGCCCCAACTCCCATGTCGCGCGCGCACCGTTCGGGATTCACGCTCATCGAGTTGCTGATCGTGGTCGTCATCATCGGCATTCTGGCCGCGATGGCGATCCCGAAATTTCAATCGACCAAGGGCAAAGGGTACCTCGCGTCGGTGAAGAGCGACCTGAAGAACCTTTCGACCGCGGAAGAGTCGTGGTTCTACGAGCACCGAGCGTACTCGAACAGTCTCGATTCGCTCAAGGCGGTGTCCTCGCCCGGAGTGATTCTCATCGTGGTGAATGCGACGTCGTCTGGTTGGGCGGCGACCGCGTACCATCCGAACTCCTGGCCGCACACCTGCGCCCTCTTCTACGGCACTGTCGCGCCCGTCGCACCGGCGACCAACGAAGGCGAGATCGCCTGCAACTGACTCGCGCGCGGTTCGGGGCGCACGCCCCCGTCGCGTGGCGTTAGGCATGGCAACCGGCAAAGAGCAGGAGGCGTTTGTTGCGCCGACGCAACCCGACCGCTCCTTTCGCGAATTCGCTTCGCGACGCGAGGGAATGATCTACGCCATGGATGGTGGCCTCTGGCTCCATCGGCATGTCTGGAAGGGGCGCAAGATGGCGCACCTCGTCTCCACCGACCGCGATCTGTTGCTCGCGTATGGTCGAGTCGCCGGACTTCCGGCCGAACGGCTTCAATACAAACCGCTCAAGGATCCTCGCACGGGAGCCCGACGCGAGGCTTGGCACTGGGATCTCGGCGGTCACGTTCTGCCGCCCCCAACGAAGCGCTACTGACCCTCCTCGTCACACTGCTTCGCTGACGCTGACTTCGCGCAGCAGCCCTTCGATCTCGAGCGCTTCGTGGCGGAGACGTTGCAAGTCGCTCTGCAGTTGCGCGTGAAGCCTCGGTCGTCGTCGAAACAGCAAATAGGTTCGTGCTCGGCGCACAGCGCGCCGCAGTCGCTCGCGCAGAACGAAATTCACGTCGGCCGCGAGTGGAAGGCTCGCAACGTACACGATCCCGGCGAGCCAGCCAGCAAGCCACGCCACGAGCGCGCCCTGCGCGAGGTAGAACGCGAGCACCAGTCCCGCGCCGGCGACGATCGTCCGCATTGCCGGATCCGATGCGCTCTCGATCGAACGGCGAGCGATCACCCTCGCCCCGTGAAAAGGCAGCCAATGATTGAGCGTGCCCCACAATGCCATCGGCCCTGCGATCCCGAGAACCCAGCTCTCACGCAGCACGAAAGGCGCTGCATACCGAGGTTTGGCGGAGACGCTCACGTCCTCCAGCGCGACCCGATGTAGCGCGAGCCTGCAATCGAATGCAGCGAGCGACCGCAACAGAGCGTCTGTCCTCGCTCGGAGCCGATCGTCGGCGCCTCGAACGAGTGCGCGCCGGGCTTCTTCGATCCGTTGTGCGATCGAGACATCCACTCGCAGCGAGTGCGACGAGCCCACGGACGGTGGCTCATCTCGGAACAACGCGGCGAAGAGCGCAGATAACGCGGTCGCGCGCGATGCATCATCCACTGTATCGTAGTTCTGCGTGACAGCGCGTAGTCGCGCGTCGATTTCTTCGGTGAGCGCTGCAACCGCGCTGTCGCCGCTGATCGCCCATCGATCGAGTACGATCGGTTCCCCAACCAGCACGAGAACTCGCGTGCGCGGCGTCTGCTTGCGCTCGAAAGTGAGGCCGACGGGGACGATCTCTAGTCCGTGTACGCCGCCCTCGTCTCGTGCTTCGAGAGCGATGCGTGCCGCACCCGTCCTCAACGGAGCGAGCGACGGGTTGTCGTGGGAAATGCCCTCGGGAAAGATGACGACGGCTCCACCGCGACGAAGCACGTTGCGAAGCGCGTCGAACGACCGCGTGTTGCGACGTGGATCGATCGCTTCCGTGGCGGAGGCGCGTACGTCGCTGCTCCGTACGAGCGGCACCACGCCGACCCAGGCGAGAAAGCGCGCGAGCGCAGGATTGGCGAACAGTGTCGATTTCGCGGTCAGCACGACGCGGCGCGGCATCGCCCAGCCGACGAGCAGCGCGTCGACCAGCGCATTTGGATGGTTGACGACGAGCAGAATGGGCGCGTCGCGTGGCAGCCTGTCGAGTCCTTCGACGTCGATGCGCCGATAGAACCACCGCAGCGCGATCCCGGCGATGCTTCTCAGGAGCGCGTACAGCATTACGCCGCTCGCAGCCGCTGTGCGTGGCGATCAGGGACCTTCTGCAGTACCCAGATCGAGATGACAAACATCAGCGCGACGATTCCTACCGCTGTGCGGTAGGCCAGGCTCGTTCCGATCCGACTTTCGAGCGCCCACGTCGTTAGGCCCCACAAGAGCGGGCCGATCACCGCGGCGACGCGCGCCGAGAGCAGCATCAGGCTGAAGTAACGCCCAGCCTCCACGTCCGGGATGAGAGAAAGCAGCAACGGTCGCTCGATCGCGTTCACGCCGCCAAAGTTGAGACCGATCGCGAGACCGACGAACCAGAAGGCATTCTTCGTCGTCACAGACATCATCGCGAGAAGTAGAGCGACCCAGATCCACAGCGTGATGCGAAGCGAACGCTTGGCCCCGATTCGATCGACGAGATGTCCGTAGAAAAAACTGCCAAAAATGGCCGGGATTGTCAGGACCATGAATAGCGTTACTTCCTGTCCTTTGTCGAAGCCGACGGCGCGAACGGCGTACAGCGTCATAAACGTCACGATGGTGCCGATGGCGTCCTGATACACGAGCGACGTAATGATGAATCTCAGCGCTCCAGGATGCTTGCGAGCATCGGTGATCGTCGCGGCGACATCGCGGAAGGCCTTCCGCCAATTGACGGGCGTTCCGCGTGGCGCGGGATTGTGATCCCGACAGATCAGGAACAGCGGCAGCGAAAAGAGCAGAAACAATACACCCGTCGGCACGAACGTCGCGACGCGTCCCCCGGTCGAGGTGAACGGCATTATTGCGTGAAGCGCGTTCATAAAACCAGCGCTGAAGCGAACGACGCCTTGAATGCCGCCGGAGAAGAAGGGCGCCACGAGCGCGACGCCGAAAATCGAGCCAACATAGCCAACGGCGACGCCGAATCCGGAAAGGCGGCCCTGCTCTTCGACTGGCACGAGCTCCGGCATCATCGCGTTGTAAAACGGCTGCGCGCCCTGGTAAGCGAAGTTCGCAATCACGAACGCGATGAGGACAGGCAGCAGGGTGGATATGCCGACATGCCAGCCTGCGGGGACGACCACGGGATGCGCGATCTCCTGGCCGACGAGCGGAATCGTCGTTTGTCCGAGGACCCCGATGGCTACGCATCCGAGGCATGAGGCGATCGTGAATCCGACGACCCAGGGCTTACGTCGACGCCGCGCATCGGAGATTGCACCGAGCACCGGAATCGCGACGATCATCAAGAGCGACGCTGCCGCATTCGCCGTTGCGTAGATGAGGTCCGTCGAATGCAGATCGCTGACCAGCCACACGGAGAAGTACAGTGTGGCGATGTTCATCGAGAAAATTGTGTTCGCAAAGTCGTACAATGCCCAGCTCCAGCGCTCGATCGCCGGTGCGCGCACGACCGGACGGATCTCTCCATCCGGGAGCGTCAGGGGCATGACATGTTGTGGGTGAGCCATGGGCTCGCTCCTTTAGACCAAAGTTTGCTAAATGACCTTAGCTTCCGTCGTCTCCTAGTGGGATACGTCGGGTGACGTAGCGCACGCGGGCGACGTCTCATTGACGGGTTGATCGGCCGATCCAAATTACGACCGATGGCTCACTTCCGCCGCACCATCATGTCGCACGTACCAAGGCCAGACTCGCGCCGCAGGATGAGCGCACCACGCTGCCGGCATCGCACGATTGTTTTGTGCGCGGCACTGGTCGCCCTCGGCGCGTGCGAGAATCGACGAAGTACGCCCGCAATCGATTCGTCGGTGCCGCTGCGTCCCGCAAACATCGGATCCACTGGCGCGCCCGCGGCCACGACTTGGGACACTCGGCTTGGCCCTGTGTTACTGATTGGCGGACCGTCGGCCGACCTCGCCACCGTAGTCGTTGGCGATTCCTCCCGCGCCGTCGGCGACACGATCACTGAGCGCGAGGCCATCGCCATTCGATCGACGCCGGCCCTTCTCATCGGTCGCGGCGACTCGGTTCAAATCGGTCTCCTCCAGGAAGTGCACTCGCCCAAAGGGGATGAAGACTCGGAGTGCACAGGCTGGCCTGCATGGAAAATCACGAGCGCGAAAGCGGGCGCCACGCTCGCGTCGTGGTCAGTCGGATTCGTCGGCGCGACGGTGCAGCCAGTGCGCATGGACTCGATCGAGAGTCTGAGCCGCGCAGACTCGGCTCGGCTCGCCGCCGATGCGACGCGCCTCGCGTCGGCACTTCCCGGAGGAGGCGGTGAACGTTTCACCGGGCTGCCGTTCACTGTCACGTCGCTCTGGCGCTTTCGGGCGGGTCCGGGAGCCGAAGGCCTCGTCGCGAATCTCGTTAGGCACGTCAACCAGGAGGCCCGGCCGCTCGAGGAGCGAACGCTCGTGATCGCGGAGCGCGACAGTAGCCGCCGTGATGACCGCTTCAATCTGTCGTACTACGATCGATCCCAAGGCGCCGAGGAGACCGTCGAAAGCCGCGATGTTTTAGCGCTTGCGCGAGCGGCAGCGGATGCGCAGCCCATGCTGGTAGTTGGTCGCGACTATGGAGACGGAATGGCATATGCGCTCATTCAGCGCGATCCTTCCGGGCGCTGGCGCGAGAAATGGCGTAGCCCCAGGGGCCACTGCAAATAGGGCTGCCTTCTCTACTCGATGCGCGCGAGCGTTGCGGGCGGTGTTGCGCGGCCGCCGATGCCCGCCAGCGCGGCGAGCGTGAGAACATACGGCAGCGCAAGCACGAGTTGATATGGAATGTCGAATCCCATGGCTTGCGCGAGGTACTGAAGCGAGGTCGTCGCCGCAAATAGTAAAGCGGCCAACCCGACGCCAATCGGTTTCCAGCGACCAAGCACGACGATCGCTATCGCGATGAAGCCACGGCCGGCAGACATCCCTTCGACGAAGGTTCCAGCCTGGGCGAGCACGAGCACGCTGCCGGCGACGCCGCCTAACGCTCCGGCAGCGATGATTGCCAAAAGTCGATACCGACGAAGCGGTATGCCTGCTGCTATCGCCGCGGATGGGTTCTCGCCGATCGCGCGAAGCGCGAGACCCGCGTGCGTTTTGTTGAACCACCACCAAGTGAGCGGCACGACGGCGTACGCGACGTACGTTACTGCCGGTTGCGCAAACAGAGCGACTCCAACGACGGGTAGCCGCGCCAGCAGCGGAATTGCCAGCGGAGTGCTCGTCTGAATGGAGAGCGCCGCGCCATGGGCGCCGTAAAGAGTCCGGTAAAGCGTCCCGGTCGCGCCAAGAGCGAGCAGAGTGATCGCGGTGCCGGTGATGATCTGATCCGCGCCCATGCCTAACGTCGCAGCGGCGAAAACAAGCATGATGAGGATGCCCGCTGCGGCGCCGGTCGCGTAGCCGAACGCATTACCACCGTGTGTTGCTCCGACCAGCGCGCCGAAGGCGCCTCCCAGAATCACTCCCTCGAGTCCGATATTGATCAACCCCGCTCGCTCGACCAGCAGCTCTCCGCTTGCGGCGAAGAGCAGTGGCGTCGCCGTCCGAATCGTCGCTTCCGCCAGAGCGCTCGCCAAGGTGGCGCTCATGTGTTGGGCTCCGGCTCGCGCGATTCCGAAGGCGCCAGTGCTTCAGACCGCCTCGATACCGTGGGCAGCTCGAGGGGCCAAGCGACGATCAACCCGAGGATGATCATCGCTTCGACGATAGAAACGACAACAGAGGGAACCCCTGCATCGCGCTGCATTGCTGAGGCTCCCGCCTCCAGCGCGCCGAATAACAGACCGCTTGCAACGACGGCCAAGGGATCGAGCCGCGCGAGCAGAGCAACGGCAATTCCGGTGTAACCATACCCCGGTGAGATGTTCTCGTAGAGAGCGAACGTCACTCCGGTGAGCTCGATGGCGCCCGCCAGCCCCGCGATCGCCCCGCTGAGAACGAATGCCCGACTAGTGGTTCGCCCGACATCGATTTCGCCCGCGACTCGAGCGGCGTCGGGGTTTGCGCCCACAGCGCGCAATCGGAAGCCCGCAGCGGTGAAGCGCAAAGTCCACCAAGCGACACCGGCCGCTGCGATAGCGATCACGAATCCCGCGTGAAGGCGTGAAGCCGGCAAAATGCGCGGCAGCCGTGCGGCCATCCCAATCGTCGCCGACTGCGGGTAGATGCGTAGAGGCTCCTGAAGCGGGCCACGCACGAGGTATCCCACGAGATCGAGCGCGACGAAGTTGAGCAAAATCGTACTGATCACCTCCAGTACGCGGAATCGCGCTCGAAGTAGCGCGGCGACGCCGGCCCACGCGCCTCCGGCACAAGCTCCAGCGACGAGTGCGATCCACGAGCTCGCGTAGCTCGAGCCGACGCCGGGAATCAGAGAAATCCCCGCGGCAGCAGCAGCACCTGCGAGCAACTGACCCTCTGCGCCGATGTTGAACACGCCGGCTCGAAATGCGAGCGCCACAGAAAGCCCAGTAAGGATCACCGGTGTTGCTCGAACGAGCGTTCCAGACGTAATGGCATAGCTGGATCCAAGCGATCCGCGAAAAAGCGCGAGCATTCCCGCTGCGGCATCGAAGCCCAGGGCCCCTAGAAGGATTGGAATGAGGACGACCACGCCCCCGAGCATCAATCCGGCTCGGACGACTGCATTGGGTTCTCGCCAGCGAGGTCGAAGAGTCATTCGCGGGCCATTGAATTCTCGCTCGATCTGTCGCTGCTCGCGCAACCGATTAGGATTGCGTCGGTGAGTCTCTCCCTTCCCGCGGACGTCACGACGCGGCATGACGCGCCAGCGACGATCGTCGACGCCGATCCTCGCCGCTGGCGAATGCTCGGGCTGCTGGCCTGCGCGGAACTGCTCGGCATGGCGTTGTGGTTCGCCGCCAGCGCCGTATCGGCCCAGTTGAGCACGCGCTGGCACCTGAGTCCTTCGTCGTTAGGCTGGCTCACCGCAATCGTCCAACTCGGTTTCGTCTTCGGCACCGCCGTTTCGGCCTTGCTGAACCTCGCGGACATTCTTCCGTCTCGGCTGCTCTTCTCAGTTTCGGCGCTGTTCGGTGCGATCGCTAACGCGGCAATCGTTCTCACCCCAAGCTACCGCGGCGTGCTTGCGTGTCGCTTGCTGACCGGATTCGCGTTAGCCGGTGTCTATCCGCCGGCGATGAAGATGATATCAACTTGGTTCCGCGCTCGAAGGGGTCTCGCCGTCGGAACCATTGTCGGCGCGCTCACGGTCGGGAAGGCGGGACCGTATCTCGTACACGCGATGCCGGGCGCTGGCGTTCGGCCCGTCGTCCTCTCGGCGAGCGTCGGCGCGGTGGTTGCGTCCATCCTCGTCCTGTTGTTCTATCGCGATGGTCCGTTCCCCTTTCCGCCACGCCGGTTTTCATGGACCTTGGTCGCCAGCGTCCTTCGAGAGCGGCGCTTTCGACTCGCAACGGGGGGCTATCTCGGACACATGTTCGAGCTGTACAGTGCGTGGACCTGGATTCCCACTTTCATCGTGATGAGCGCGGCCGCTTCGGGAATGCCGGCTAGCCCCAGTCGTGAGGCGCTCGCTGCTCTCGTTGCGTTTTGTGCGATTGCCGTTGGCGGGTTGGGCTGCGTGTGGGGCGGAATCGTCGCCGATCGGCGCGGCCGCGAGTGGCTGGTGACGGTTGCGATGGCTGCCAGCGGCGCTTGCGCGCTCCTGATTGGCTTCACCTTCGGCAAAACTCTCTGGCTGCTCGTGCCGGTGTCGTTGATCTGGGGTTTCTTCGTCATCGCCGATTCGGCCCAGTTTAGCGTCCTCGTAACCGAATCGGTTCCGCCACATGCCGTCGGCACAGCGCTCACCGTTCAGACCTCCGTTGGGTTTCTCCTAACGATGATATCGATCCAGCTCGTGCCGCCGGTTGCCGCGGCGATCGGATGGCGATGGGCGTTCGTGATGCTCGCCGCTGGGCCGGTCGCCGGAATCGCCGCCATCCGGCAGCTCCAGCGGTCGGTCACGCCAGGCCGAGCATCGCCCGGCCCGCTGCCTCGCGGTCGTTAGGCACTTCCACGAGTCGTCCAGCATGCACGGCGACTACCCGCGTCGCCAGGGCGAGGACCTCGTCGAAGTCGCTGGAGTACACGATGACCGCCGCTCCGCCGGCCGCCGCCGCCCGCAGACGGGCGTGCACCGCCGCCGTCGCGCGGATGTCGAGACCTCGCGTTGCATTCTCGGCCACGATTACCGCTGGCCGATCACTCAACTCGCGGGCGAGGACGAGCTTCTGTTGGTTTCCACCCGACAGGGCGCTCGCGCCGACGTCCGCCGACGGCGCGCGAACATCGTACGCGCGAATGAGGCGTTGCGTACTCTCTCGACGCTCGCGCCAGTCAATCCGCCCACGCCGGCGACCGGCGCCCTTCAATGCCACATTCTCGGTAAGCGAAAAGCCAAGTATCAGGCCCTCGCGATGGCGATCCTCCGCGATGAGTGCTGGCACGCCCCGTCGCTCGAGCATTCCACGAACGGGATTCACCCTTCCTGCTATAGCGCGCAGGAGGAGTTGGTGACCGGAATCCTCGAGCGCAACGACGCCAACGATCTCATGCTGTCGCGCCTCGAGATTCGCGTCGAACACTCGCTCCACACCGTGAACATCCGCAACCGTCACCGACGAAAGGCGAAGCACAATCTCTCCCGTTGCGGCGGGCGCGTCATTCACGTCCGGCGTCCCTTCTGGTGCGCCGAGCATCGCCTCGGCGAGGCGATGCGTTGTCGTGTCCCGCGCAGCCGACGAAAATACCGTAGCGCCGTAGCGCAGCACGGTGACCTCATCGGCAATGCTGAGTGCCTCCGAGAGCTTATGTGTGATGAGAATGACCGATCCGCCTTCATCCGCAAACGAGCGCAACCAGCTCAACAAGTCTTTCGCTTCCGCTGGTGCGAGAACCGCCGTCGGCTCGTCCATGATCAGGAGCCGGGCCCGTCTCGCGAGAGCCTTCAGAATCTCCAGTCGCTGTTGGGCGCCGACGCCGAGGGATTCAACGCGCGCGTCCGGATCGAGGGGAAGTTGCGTCTCCCTTGAGATCGAGCGAACATCGGCCGCTGCCCGTGCTCGAGAATATCTTCCGTGGCCGCCTAACGCGATGTTCTCGGCGACGGACATTGCGGGTATGTTTGCGAAATGCTGTTGAACCATCCCGATGCCAGCTTCGATGGCGCGGGCTGGCGAGTCGAAGCGCACTTCTCGATCATCTAGAAAGATTCGTCCCGCCTCGGGCTGGAGCAGACCAAAAGCAACACGCATCAGCGTGGTTTTCCCTGCTCCATTCTCACCCAGGACTGCGTGCACCGTTCCGGAGCGAACCAATAGCTCGGCTCCGTCGAGCGCCCGTGTTGCCCCGAAGCTCTTTGTGATTCTTTCGAGTCGCAGCGAGGGCGCGCGAGCCGCGTGCTCGCTCACAGTCCCGTTGGCGCTTCGATGAAACGAGCCTCGATACCCAGCTCGCTGGCTATCCGCTCACCGAGAGCACGCACGCCAAGAGTCTCGGTCGCGTAGTGGCCGGCGTAGATGATCACGAGACCGTGATCTCGCGCCTGCACCGCCGTGTGGTGCGGGCCTTCGCCAACGATCATCGTATCGATGCCGCGCTCCAGTGCCTCACGAATCGTGTCCGCGTCGGCGCCTGCGCCGGTGCAGATCCCCCAGTGTCGCGTAACGCGATCCGGCGCGAAGGGCGTTACGATAGCATTGCCGCCAAACTCGCTCGCGAGGGCCCGCGCGCTACCGACGAGCGTGCTGGTGGACACGGCACTCGTGCCGCTCAGACCCACTTCGATCGTCTTGTATCGCGCAAAGCCCGCACTTGGCGTTAAGGCCAACCGTTGGGCGAGGAGCACGTTGTTGCCGATCTCGGGATGGAGGTCGAGCGGTAGGTGCGACGAGTATACGGCGACATCGTGCGCGATGAGCTTCGCCATGCGCTCGTACGCGGGGCCGATCAGTGGTTGAGCACCGCCCCAAAACATGCCGTGATGTACGAGAAGCAAATCCGCACCGACACGTATCGTCTCGTCAAGGGTGAACGAAGAGAAATCGACGGCGGCCGCGATTCGCCGCACGTCGCGCCGGCTCGTGATCTGCAGGCCATTGAGTGCTCCCGGATAGTCGGGAATCTCCACCGTTCGAAGCAGGACGTCGAGGCGCGCGGCGATCGACTGTGCGTGTGCCATGCGCGGCGCCTAACGGGCGGCGGCGGAGAAGCTCGGAACGCTGAACTTTCCGTCGAGCATCAGTGCCCTCGTGGAGTCGACCGCTCGTTGCGTTGCCGCCGGGACGCGTGAAGCAAGGCGCGGATTGAGGACGAGATTCACGACCTGCTCGCGCATGCCAAGAGTGATAACGCCGGGCGTGAACTTATGGTCCTGGACAGCGCGAGCCACAGTGAGGAACGCGTGCGGTAGGTCGATGGCAACGCTACCGAGCGTGACCTCGGGGGCGAGGTCGTTCTGATTCGAATTGGTTCCGAACACGTATGCGTGGCTTGCCGCGCGTACCGCCTGAAAGATTCCAAGGCCTGCGGCGTCGGCATT
>JANWKK010000042.1 GCA_025451425.1 Gemmatimonadaceae bacterium | reverse complement strand
TGCTTCCCCGTTCGCGGGCGAGCGAGGAAATCCTCGGGCCGTACATGACCGGCGCGGAACGCGCTGCATGACGACGACGTCGCCGGAAATGTCGCCCGATACCGCGACTCAGGAAACCGCGGCCCCGGCGCGCGCAGAGTCGCGATCGAGAATCGAAGAGGCGCTGCTACCTTCCCTCGTCGCGCTACTCGTTGCGGCAATCGTCGGCGATGTGCTCATCCTCATCTTCGGGCAAGCCCCTGCAGCGGTATTCCGGTTGTTGCTGGAGGGCACGTGGGGCAACAGCTACGGCTTCGGACAGGTGTTGTACAAGGCGACGACGCTCACCTTCACCGGTCTCTCGATCGCCTTTGCGCTGCGCGCCGGTTTGTTCAACATCGGCGCGGAGAGTCAACTGGCGGCGGGGGGCTTCGTCGCCGCCACCGTGGGTCTACTTCTCCCGCAAGGCCTGCCATGGATCGTCACGCTGCCCGTGTATGTCGCGGCAGCCGCGTTAGGCGGCGGAGTCGTTGGCGGAGTGGCGGGAGAGCTCAAGTCACGATTTGGCGCGCATGAGGTGATCACGACCATCATGCTCAACTTCATCGTGCTCGCCTTGTTGAGCTATTTGACAGCCGCTCATCTCAAGGTGCCAGAGACGTTGCATACGCCGGAGATCCACAGCGGCGCGGTGCCGCGACTCGCGGACTTCGCCGCGTCGTTTCATGGGTCAGCCGCCAACGTCGTATTGGTCCTCGCCCTGATGGCATGCCTCGGGGCGTGGTGGTACCTCTTCCGGACGCGACGCGGCTTCGAGCTCCGCGCCGTGGGACTACAGCCCGAGGCGGCGGAGTATGGCGGCGTAAGGCCTGGCGCCGTGTGGACTCGCGCGATGACAATCTCCGGCGCGATCGCCGGCATCGGCGGCCTGAACTTCGTGCTTGGCTACAAGCACTACTACGAGGAAGGCTTTGCGGGCGGCGCCGGATTTCTCGGTATCGCCGTGGCGCTCGTTGGCGGGACGAACCCGTTAGGCGTGATGCTCGCCGCGCTCCTCTTCGCGACCATCTCGCAGGGCGGTCTCGCGGTGAACGCGATGGTTCCGAAGCAGTTCGTCGAAGTGTTGCAAGCAGTGGTGATCATCGCTGTCGCCGTATCCGTTCCGGAAGTGCGCCGGCTACTGCGCTCTCAGCGTCGACGCGACTGATGGCGGCACTCCTCTTTCTCGCACAGACGCTGCGCATCGCGATCCCCTATCTGTTCGCGGCGGCAGGCGGCGTCATTTCCGAGCGCGCCGGCCTCATCGGACTGACGCTCGAGGGATACATGCTCGGCGGTGCATTCGCCGCCGCTGTCGGTAGTTATTACGGCCACAGTGCGTGGCTCGGTGTGCTCGCTGGTATTGCCGGCGGCGCCGCGCTCGCACTCCTATATGGAGTGAGCGCAATCCGCTTCCGCGCGGATCAGGTCGTGATCGGCATCGCCATCAATCTCTTGGCAATCGGCGTTACGCGCTTCTTCCTGCGCCTCGCTTTCGGCAGCTCGTCGAACTCGCCGCGTGTCCCCGGATTCGGCGCCGAGCAGTCTGGCAGCGGATTTCTCGCGCTCCTGAGCAATCCAATGATCTGGCTTGGCTTGCTCGCAATTCCGCTGGTCGCGTGGATACTGTATCGAACTCCGTTTGGACTGCGTATTCGAGCGGTGGGCGAACATCCCGCGGCCGCAGTCTCCGTGGGCGTGCCTGTGACGCGCGTGCGATACGCCGCCGTGGTGCTTTCGGGAATTCTTGCGGGGCTTGGAGGAGTTTATCTCGTTCTCGACCAACACCAGTTCACCGATCAGATGACGGCAGGCCGAGGCTTCATCGCACTTGCCGCGACGATCTTCGGACGTTGGGATCCGGTGCGGGTCGGGATCGCCTGCTTACTGTTTGCCGCGGCGGAGACACTTCAGATTCAGCTCCAGGGAGCGCAGCTCGTGCCGTCGCAGTTCGTCGAGATGATTCCGTACGTGCTGACGATCGTAGCTCTCGCTGGAGTTGTTGGCCGGGCTGTGCCTCCGGCTGCGTTGGGTAAGGTGAGCGTCGAGTAGTGCGGCGTGTCCTGTCAGGGTCCCGTAAGTTCGTCGCGCGCCTTCTCGCACATTGGGAATTAGCCATCCTTAGTTATCTGCATGGGTAAGCTTGTCGTTTTGATGATCACGGCGTTCGTGGACATGGTGGGGCTGCTGATGATCATCCCCCTCCTGCCCTTTTACGCCAAGGATCTCGGTGCCAACGGTTTGGTCGTTGGCTTGCTGTTTTCGTCGTTTTCGGTTGCGCAGCTGATCACGGCGCCCGTTTGGGGCCGCTTCTCGGATCGCTACGGACGACGGCCGGCACTCCTCGTTGGGCTCACTGCCTCTGCGATCGCCTACGTCGTGTTCGCTTATGCGAACACGCTGTGGCTGTTGTTCTTGTCGCGTCTCGTCCAGGGCGCGGGCGGCGGTACGGTGAGCGTGATCCAGGCGTACGTCGCCGATGCAGTTAAGCCCGAGGATCGCGCCAAGGGTCTGGGGTGGCTTTCGGCGGCAACGAATGCGGGGGTCGCGTTAGGCCCAGTGCTCGGCACGGTCACCAGCGGCTTGGGGCGGAGTGGACCTGGACTCGCTGCCGCCTGTCTGTGCGTCGTCAATATCGCTTTTGCATGGCATTTCCTCTCGGAGTCACGCGACATGGCCGAGGCGAAGTCGGCCCCAACTGGTCGCGCGCGCTCGCTCGAAGCGCTCACTCGTGTGGTGACGCACTCGAGCGAACCGGCCTCGCGCTTGATCTGGATTTATGCGATCGCAATTGGAGCATTCCGCGGAGTGAATGCAGTGCTTGCTTTGTTCCTGGCAGTGCGCTTCGACGTGACCAAGTACACCATCGGTTACTTCTTCACTTACATCGCGTTGATCTCGGTACTCACGCGTGCGGCAATTTTAGGATGGGCGGTCGATCGCTTCGGCGAGGCGCGGCTCTCGCGATTCGGATCGGGCTTGCTGGCCATCGGCCTCGCGGCGATTGCGTTCATGTACCCGCTTCGCGATCCGGCTTCGTTGGCCCACACGCTCCATCTTTCCGTTGCGTTCGTGAAGGTGCTGCCGTTCCTGCCGCTCGCGCTCGCGGTCGCACTCCTGCCGTTGGGCACCGCCTTCACCTTTCCCTGCGTGACCGCAATGCTTTCGCGCGTCACGCCAAGCAGTGAGCGCGGACTCTACATGGGACTGCAGCAGACGTACGGCGGAATCGCCAACGCACTCTTTCCTGCCCTCGCCGGACTTGCCTTCGATCGGTTCGTCGAGTTGCCGTTCCTCGCGTCCGCGGCCCTTGTCGCTGGAACCATCTACTTGGGTCTCGGCATGGAGAAGAACATCCGACCCACCGCGGCACAGACAGCTGCTCCCGCCGCATAGGTGTATATCGGCTTAGGAGTGTCTCTTTTGGCGGACCTCGGGACAGTTCGGGATTCCGAAGCGGACGACTTGGGGCTTGTGAGGTTGCTCACCCTCTGCGAGGTGTGAACGCACAGTGGCCGCCGGAGATTAGTCGCATACTTCACCGTAGATTGGTTGAGCATTTGGCTCGTGATCTCTCCTCGCTCAAGCGGGTACGACCTGTGCGCCTGAACGGCACGCCGCGGGAGCGACCGCAAAGTCTTGCTTTTCGCCTTTTACGAGACACGCGTCTGAATCGTCGGGCGTGGGTCCCCAGCTCCAGGAGTAACGCCATGCTCGCTCCCCGCAATCGCGGAGC
The DNA here is from genome assembly GCA_025451425.1 of Gemmatimonadaceae bacterium. The sequence goes on along the minus strand of JANWKK010000042.1, from coordinate 2,309 downwards.
GTTCGCCACGATTGGACTCGGTCTGCTCGCGCTCGCTTCGGCGTGCAACAACGGTACTGAGCCGAAGACGACGAACCTGTGTACTTCCGCTAATGCGTTGTCGCTCAACGCCGGCGAAGTGCGAACCGCGATCAGCTCGAGTTGCGTGTCCGTCGCTGGAGGCAGCGCGGGTGGCGAATTCGCGCTCGTCGCGTTCAACACCGATACGGATTCCTTGCGGACCGCCTCGCTGAATCTTACGAGCTCCGGCGCCTCGACGGTTTCGACGCCGTTGACGTCGCGCACATTCGCTCAAGGCCCGTCGTTCAGCTTGATGCCGAGCGCGAGCAGCGCCTCGATCCTCGAGCGCTCGCACGATTTCGAGGTGAAGCTCCGACAGAGTGAGCGGCGCATTCTGACACCGCTTATGTCATCAGCGCGGTCGTGGTATCGGACTCGATCAGCTGCGGGGCCGCTTCGAACGCGCTACAGCCCGTCACTGTCTTCGGCCGCCGCTACATGGTCGGTTGGTGACACCGTCGTGCTGAACACCAACACGGGGGACAGTTTCTCCGCTGCGTGCCAGGTGCCCGACAACCGCGCAGGCCGAGTGGTCGCGATCACGAACAACGCAATCGTTGTCGCCGATACCGGGAATCCCGCGGGCGGCTATTCCGACGCGGAGTACCTAACGATCGGACTGCAGTTCGATACTGTCTTCGTGATGGATACGACGGCGTTTGGCTCGCCGACGGACATCGACAACAACGGCCACATCATCATGTTCTTCACGCGCGCCGTGAACGAGCTGACGCCGGCGGCAAGTCAGTCGGTCGTGGGTGGATTCTTTTACGGGCGCGATCTCTTCCCGAAGCAGGATTCACCGGTACTCGGTACTGGCTCGGGTTGCCCGACGAGCAACGTCGCCGAGATGTTCTATCTGCTCGTGCCGGATCCGAACGGCGTCGTGAACGGCAATGTGCGCGCGAAGACTTTCGTGCAGCACCTCACGAACTCGACGACGGCTCACGAGTTCCAGCATTTGATCAATGCGTCGCGTCGTCTCTACATCAATACGGCGGCGACCGATTTCGAGGTCGTGTGGCTAAACGAGGGCTTGAGCCATGTCGCCGAGGAGCTGCTGTTCTACAAGCAGAGCGCCGGACTCACTCCGCGGATGGATGTCGACAGCACGGCCTTCAAGGGCAATCAGACGAACGTCGATTCGTACAACTTCAATCAACAGTCGAATTTCGGCCGATTCCGAACATATCTGCTGAAACCCTCAGTCAACTCGCCATACGCACCGAACGATTCACTGGAGACGCGAGGGGCGACCTGGTCCTTCCTGCGATATGCCGCCGATCATCGCGGCACCTCGGATGGAGATACGTGGAAGCAGCTCGTGAACTCGACGACGACGGGTCTCAACAATCTTCAGAACGTCTTCGGAGCCAACCTCCCGTCGATCTTCAACGATTGGGCAGTGGCCAACATCGCCGACGACGTGCCGGGCGCGTCATCGGCCGAGTGGCAACATCCGAGTTGGAACTTCCGTTCGGTCTTCGATTACATCCCGAGTATCAAGCAGTATCCGCTCTCGACGGTGACGGTAGGCGACAATTCACCGCTTGCGGTCACGCTGAAGGGCGGCGGCGCCGCGTATGTACGCTTCACGATTGCCGCGAACCAGACGGGTTCGGTGAAGTGGACAACCCCGGCGACCACCGTGCAGATGTCGATCGTGAGGCTGAAATAGTGGTTGGCTAGTCGGTGATTGGTCGTCGGTAATACGGCAAGGCCCGCGAGCGCGCCGTCGGCCACTGTGCGCGCTGCGCCCTTCCTTATATAGGTGTCCATTGTGGGCTCCTGGAGGTGCGACTGTGGCCGGCGGCCCATGACGGACCACCGGCCACCGGCCACAGAGCACACTAGTTAGGCCGCTGCGACGGGCGGCGTGGTTGGAGTGATTGGAGTGGTTGGAGTTGCCGGAGCCGGCGTCGCGGGTGATGCTCCGGTTCCCGGTGTCGTCGGCGCGGTCGTCGATGGGGTCGTCGGACCGGTGCGGCGGCGGATGAGCCGAGCACCTTGCCAGCCACGCAACAGAGCATCGTTGTCGGCGAGCGCCGGTTGCACGAGCGAATCGAGCACGCTCAACACCAGGCGACCCTGCTTCTCCTTCTCATCGAGGCCTTTCGTCGCCGTGAGGCGTCGATTGTAGTTTTGCTCCCGATCGCTGATCGAGCTGTCCAGCTTCGTGATGGCTGCCTTGAAATCGTCGAGGAACGTTGACGGCAGCCCGTGCTCGATGAACGTGTCCTTGTGCATCG
>JANWKK010000041.1 GCA_025451425.1 Gemmatimonadaceae bacterium | reverse complement strand
GCACAAGCTGTACGTGTTCTATTATGAAGGAAATCCGCGACAAGGTGGCAAGCTGATCGCGGCAGTGCTGGCGCCGTGAGTCGGTAAGACACTCGCGAGAGTGATCCGGGGCGAGATCGCGCACGCATGACGCGCGATCTCGCCCCGTTTTGCGCGATCAGCCGTAATAGTTACTCCGAATCATTTTCAAGACCCCCCCCGTTACTCGGGTGCTCGTTGCGGTGCTTCCGATCTCCGCACACACGTGTGCCGCGGCGATGACGCCCTGCTGGGTGTATGCGAGATCGATGTGTTCATTGGGCGCGTGTGCATTGTCATCGGGTAAGCCGATGCGGAAGATTCGGCTGGAAGTTGCACGATATCCTCGCGCGCGGCGCCAGACACCTGCGCCCGCGGGCGACGGCCGCTTCCACGGAGCGAAAGCCGACTGTCGACGAAGGCACCGTGACGTGCGGCCAGTCCCAGCTCCGATCGATCTGGCCGAGCAGGCGAAACGATTCGTCTTTCGCGGTGGGATAGCGTGTTACCCATCGCCTGAACGCAATCCAGTCTCGCTGCGTCTGCGCATGAGCGAGATTGCCGTCGTCGATCACGATGTCGATCGCGCGTCCGTACGAATGCAGCGACGTCAGCGTGTGCGTTCGGTTGCGACCTTCCGACATGAGATACGCTTCATGACGTAAGGAGCGATAGGTCGCCGTTACGCGAAGATGAAACCCGGCCGAGTGCGCCGCCCGAAGCATCGCTTCGACCTCCGCGCGAATGGCCGGATCCAGATCTGCTGTCGAGTTGCTGGTCGCGTGCGCGCCCGCGGCGAACGTGCGAGCGGGCGACGTGCGCACGCGATGTTCCACTTGCTCCCATGACTCCCCAGCCCGCCGCACCGACACATAACCCACGCGGTAACTGTTGACGTAACAGATTCGACAGCGCTTGACGCTGGTATCATACTTGAGCAGGCCCTGCCCGGTGGAGTCCGACAGGTACAGACGGTGCGGATCCTCGACGCCGTACGCTCGGCGCAGAATCAACGAATCCGCGCGCGATACCGCCTCCGTGATGTAGTTCGGCCTCCAGTTGACGGCGGTGGAGTCGACGTCGGCGGCGCCATCATGAGCGGCGCTCACCGCTGCCGGTTGCGAGCGCGAGCAGGCCGCAAACAGGAACGCCGCGGCAATGACTATCGACAGCCGGCTTCCCCGGCACGCTGAAACAGATCTCCGACACCCGCGCGGTCGTGGCATTGGACGTACAGCATTGCACGGGTCGTTCCACCGTCAGTTACGCGGCTCGGCGACTGCCGGATAGGTCATCCGGCGGGTGGAGTTGAAAGGGCGGCCGGCATTTCATTGAGCGGCGGTCGGTTGCCACAGTTCGATCTTATTGCCCTCTGGGTCGATGACCCAGGCAAACTTGCCGTACTCGGAGTCGTCGATCTTGTCGAGGACGGTGCAGCCTTCGGCTTTTAGCGCCGCGACCAGCGCGTACAGGTCTTCAACTCGGTAGTTGACCATGAACGATGCATTGCTCGGCGCAAACTGATCGCCTCCCTCGGGAAAAACTGACCAGGCTGTCGTTCCGCCAGTGACCTTGCCATCCGCGTCGACCCAGTCGAATGCGGCACCGCCCCACGGCTGGACATCCACGCCGAGATGACGCTTGTACCAGTCCTGCAGCGCCGGCGCATCCTTTGCCTTGAAAAAGATGCCGCCGATTCCAGTGACTCGCCTCATGTGAACCTCCGACGTGCGGTGGTTGGTGGCCTGCGTTTCTTCTACGTGTTTGCGCTTGAGCCGAGTGATGCGTTCTACCAGCCGAACACTGTACCGTGCGGGACCGCGGCTCCCGTCGCGCCGTGCGGCCAGCTTGCGCGATCGAATGCGATTCCAGGCCGTGTCGATCCAGAATCGCGAAACATACTGTCGAGCGTGAGCCTTCCCGTCGCACGATCGAGCTGCAGCATCCACATGCGACGCTCCGCCGTTGGCCCCGGTTCGTTGACGACTACGATTCGCGACCCGTCGGTCGCGAGCCAGTGCGGACGCTGACGATCGTCGAGCGTGACCGACGAGACTTTACGGACGTTTGCACGGTCGCGAACGTCGAGCGAGAAGATGGAGTGAGTGGGGGCGTTCGCTTGTATCCAGTAGTTGCCGACTACCACCGGCGTCGCACATCCAGGTTGGTCCTCACTGTGAACCAGCTTCAACTGCGGATTGGTTCCGTCGAGCCCAGTGACGTGATAGAGGCGACAAACTCCGGTATTCACGAGCACCGTGTGACCGTCCTGCAACACCCGCGGCTCGTTCGGGCCGTCGTTAGTCGGAAGCCTGATCGTCTTGAGTAGCGTGAGATCGGACAGCTGGTACACCTGCACCTGGTTTCCCGCATGGTCATGCGCGATCGATCCGCGCAGCGGATGCCAGCTTGGAACCGGCATGTACGTGAGCGCGACGACAACGCGGTCGAGCGACGGAACGACGGCAAGACTGTATGGGCGCAACGCGGTCTGGTCCGCAGTCGGATCGGCGGCGGAACGCGAGCGGACAACTCGCCCTCGTTCGTCGAGTTCGGCGATACCACCGGGAGCTTCGTTGTGCGGACCGTGCGCCTGGAACGTCGCCAGGACGTGGCCGTTGGGAAGTCGCACGAAGCTGTGTAGAAAGCTCAGACCGCCGACGCCATCGAATCGTTCCACCACCTTCGGATGCAGCGGGTCGTGCAGGTCGAACAGAAAGTTGCGATTGCCCGCGAATCCGTTCGCGAACAACATCTCGCTCGGCCCCAGTTCATGCTCCGTGTGGTGTGGCCACGTGCCGTTCTCACCGACCGGTGTCGTTGCTACGATGGTTCCGTACCGGTCGCCATGCGGCGCCAGGTCGATCACAGCGAGAAAGTCGCTGTCCTTGCGATCTTCGTCGCCGGTCCACGCGAAGAGATATCGAGCCGGCGGCCGCACGGATGGACTGACGTCTGGCGATGGGTGCCGGGCACAAGCGAGAGCGGTGACCGCTACTGCGGCGAGCGCGAGTGGCAAACAGCGGGTCATGGTTGGTTCACAGGCGGCTGGCCACCGGGACCGGTGCGCAGCACGCGAGCGACGCTGCGACGAACATGGGCTTGATCATCTCGGAGATCTCCTGTGCGCGGTGGCGGCCTCGTTGCAGCGCGGCTACTTCTCCGTGCCGGCTAGACCGTATTGGACTCCAAACGTCTGCTTAAAAAACACTGCGGCCACGCAGTAGAAAATGCTCACGCAAACGCACGCCGCAAGATGCATCTCTGACCGTCAGACGGAGTTGCATCAGTATCTCTTGCGGGTTGAAACCTACTCTCTGGAATTCCAAAGCGTGCGTGGAGATTCCGCACTCTCTTTGGCCTTATCGACTATGACCAACTTTGAACACTCGGCCGCGACAGAAGCGTCGATGACTACAACTTGCATGAAGCGCCCGATGTTGATGCCTCGGAGCAAAACGGTTAAAGCCATAGGCCTGGCGCGGAGAAGCGACCGCTAAGATTACACCCGAAGGAATTACATTGTACCACGCGCGCTTCGTCGCGCTGGACCAGAGATCTGGCGTTATCCCGCACTTATGACGTAATCTTGGTCATGGCCCAGAACTCAACGAGAAACCCGATGAAACTGTTCGCGAACGCAGCACTGCTTCTGACATGCATATCCACCACGGCAGGAGCGCAGATCAACGCGGGCGAGCAGAAGCCCGAGGCAAGCCTGCCGTTCACAATGACGCAGGTGGCAACGTTCAACCTGCCTTGGCGCATAGCATTTCTCCCCGATGGGCGAATGCTCATTACCGAAAAAGTCGGACCACTCTGGCTCGTAACCCAGCAGGGTGACAAGACACCAGTAAAGAATGTGCCGGCGGTTCTGGCACAGGGACAGGGTGGCATGCTCGGCGTCTACCTGTCACCACACTACAAGACCGACCACAATGTTTACCTCACCTATTCGGAGCCGGGCGACAGCGGGTCGAGCCTTGCGTTGGCACGTGCCAAGCTTTCGATCACGAAAACCACGGCGAGTCTCAACGGCCTCAAGGTGATATGGCGCGATGCCGAACGCGGCAAGGGGGGACAGTTTGGCGCTGCGGTCGCGTTCTCTCCCGACAAACATTTTCTGTTCCTTACCGTCGGCGATCGGCAGCGCATGACACCGGCGCAGGATCCCAACTCGCCCTTGGGCAAGATTCTGCGACTGACGCTCGACGGCAAACCAGCACCCGGCAACCCGGAAGCCGGCAAGACTGGCGCGGCGACGCTTCCCGTGATCAACCCGCCGCGCAACACGGAACTGGCGAAGACCGCGCCCGTTGTTTTCACATATCGGTTTCCCGGACCAAACCGCACACCATCGGAAGTCTGGGCGACTGGTTTCCGCACACCTTACGGCCTCGCATTCGCACCCGATGGCCGGCTGTGGGAGATGGAGCATGGACCGCGCGGCGGCGATGAGCTGAACCTGATCGAGCGCGGCAAGAACTACGGCTGGCCGCTCGTTTCATACGGCGTGAACTATGACGGCGTGCCGATCCCCAACCCCGATACTCGCCCCGATCTGGTCAAACCGGTCATCTATTGGGTGCCAGTCATCGCGCCGGGAAGCCTCACGTTCTACAACGGCAAGATGTTCCCGCAGTGGGACGGCTCGGCGCTCGTTTGCGGTCTATCCACCAAGGCGCTCGTCCGCATCACGTTCGACAACAAGGGCGGCGCTACAGCTGCCGAACGCTGGGATCTCGGTCACCAGATCCGCGACGTCGCGGTCGCGCCGGACGGCGCGTTGTGGATGATCGAGAACACGAGCACGGGCGGGCTATTCAGAGTCACGCCGAAGTAGGGCGGATTGGCGGCGGATTGGGGGCAGGGTGAGTTCATGTCCGCCGCACAGGCGCCGCTGGCGCGCGTACCGCTTGCTGACGGCACACTCGTCGCGGCATCCGAAATTCCTTAAGGAAATGACTGGTGACATCGGCGCCGCCTCGATGCTGGAGTGCGTCGGAACTCAGCAGTCGATGCAACAGGCGATGAAATCAACGCGTCCTGGCGGCGGGCTATCGAGCGATGGATGAGCGTCGCGCGATCAAGACGTTATTGATGCGGTTAGTTGGATGCGGTGCGTGAAGCTCCGTAGCCCTGCCGGCGGGCAATCGGCCATCTCCCTGTTGCGGCGCATGCGTGCGCTCCCAGTCGGCGCATGAGAGCCTCGAACCGCGGGCTCGGTTTGAGAGGGTCGAACAGTGGATCGCAGGGAATGCTCATCAATCCGAGCAGCGGCTCTCGCGCTTTCACACCACGTTCAAGCGCTGTCATCGCCGCGTCGTCGTCACCGTACGCGAGATCGACAATCATTCGATGGTATTCGGGTGAGTTGCCAGCTGCTTTGTGTTCACTCGCCGTGCGCTGCCGTGCTGCATCGTTCCATCGACCCGCCGCCGCGTAGCCGAAGATGAGATTGCTTCGGCCACCCCAGACTCCGGGGTCCATCCTGTACGCGGTTTCGAACGCCGCGACCGCGCTATCAGGCATTCCGTTGAACGCGAACACAAAGCCGAGTCCCTGGTGCATGAGCGCGTTCTTGGGATCAAGATCGAGCGCGGCTCTCAGCTCCGAGATTGCCGCGGGATACTGTCCTGCCAGTTCCAGCGAGTATGACAGCAGGCCATGCGCGGTTCCGGACATGGGATCTCGCTCGCTCGCTCGTCGCGCCTGCACGAGCCCCTCCTGCACTCGTCCAATCTGCGCGAGAGCAAGGCCGTACGACGAGAGAAGGTACGCATCGTTCGAATCGAGCGCCACAGCCTTCTCCATCGGAATCACCGCATCGGCAAGCCGCAACTCGTTTGTCAGCGCGAATGATTCGGCGGCGTACGCCTCCGCGACAGTCGAGTCGAGCGCTAGCGCGCGCCTCGCAGTGGCGCGGGCCAACCCGGTCATCGAGTCTCCCGATGCGGAGCCGAGCGTGGGAGTGTTCGCGTACGACATGGCGAGGTATGCGTCGGCGCGAGCGAATCGTGGATCTCGCACAACGGCCGCACGAAAGAGCTCGCTGGCCCGAATGAAGTCGAGGCGATCGAACGCGTAGCGCCCCCGCAGAAAGAGATCATACGCCTCGATGTCACTGCTGCCGCGAGCGTGGGCCGCGGAGGCGGCAGCTGATCGTGCGACTGGAGCGGCCAGCCGAAGCTTGCCGGTGATCGCACGCGCAATCGTGTCCTGCATCTCCGCGAGCGCGCTCGACTCACCGTCAAACGTGCTGCTCCAGAGCG
>JANWKK010000040.1 GCA_025451425.1 Gemmatimonadaceae bacterium | reverse complement strand
GTGCCCCGGAGCGACCCCGCTCCTGCTATCACCATCTTGATCAGGCTCCACTAGATCCTTCGTCGCTTTCGCTCCTCAGGATGACAGAGGTTCTCAGCGAGCGACCGCCGGCTCTCCCTTCTCTGCCTCGTCTCCGGCACTCTCGGCCTCGTCCTCGGCGTCGATCATTTCAATGATGCCTTGCTCGAGCCACGCATGCTCGCCGCGGAGTACCTGCTGGGCGATGCGGTAGATCGTCTGATCGTTTTTACCGTAGAAGCGGTCGAACAGAGAGTCGACGCGGAGCCGCGCTTCGCGGCAGAACAGGTCGGCCAATGCGAGCGCCTTGGTGTTCCCCTCCTTCGCGAGCATCTGGGCGCGCACGCACGTCGCCGCAATGGCAAACAACTCGGCGCCGATGTCGACCGCGCGGAAGAGCACCATCTGCTTGCGCTCCAGGCGCGGGCCAAAGCGAACCATCGCGTGGACCAGGGTCCGGCCCAGCTTTCGAGTGTGGCGCTCGGCGAATCGCAGGTGCTTCGCGAGCGGCCCGAATTCGCTATAACTCGTCACGCGCGGCAGCCAGCGCGATGGATACCAGGTGGCGTAGAACGGCGCCGACTTCGCCGCGGCCCTGAAACGCTGGCCTAACGACGAGTCGGGCGAGACGATCGGAAACGCCAGCTTGAAATGGTGATCGACCGCTTCGCGCGCGATGAACAATCGCATGATCTCCGAAGAGCCCTCGAAGATCAGGTTGATGCGGAAATCGCGCATCGCCCGCTCGACCGGAATCGGTCGCTCACCACGGGCGCGCAGCGAGTCCGCGGTCTCGTAGCCGCGTCCGCCGCGGATCTGGAGCGTGTCGTCGACGATCTTCCAACCCTGCTCCGTGTTGTACATCTTCGCGATCGCTGCCTCGAGGCGGATATCGTACCCACCGTGCTCGGCCAGCCCAACCGTTAGGCCAGAGATCGCTTCCATCGCGAAGGTATTCGCGGCCATCATGCCGATCTTCTGGGCAACCGCTTCGTGCTTGCCGATCGACGCGCCCCACTGGACGCGCTCGTTCGACCACCAGCGCGTGACGTTGAGCATCGCTTTCGAGCCGCCCGCGGCGCTCGCCGGCAGCGTTAGGCGACCGGTATTGAGCGTGGTGAGCGCGAGCTTGAGTCCCTTCCCTTCGCCCCAGAGTATGTTTTCCCTCGGGACTTTCACATTCGTGAATCGAATGACGCCGTTCTCGAGCGCCTTGAGTCCCATGAAGCGGCAGCGATGCAACACTTCGACGCCTGGCCAGTTCGCCTCGACGATGAACGCCGTGATTTGCTTGCGCGGCTTGCCGTCCTTGCCCGGAGCATCCGGTGTTCGCGCCATGACGACGAACAGATCGGCGCGAGTACCGTTCGTGCACCACAGCTTCTCGCCGTTCAGAATGAAGAACTTTCCGTCCTCCGTTTGCTTCGCCGAGGCGTGCATGTTCGCGGGATCGCTGCCGGCGTCGACTTCGGTAAGCGCGAACGCCGAGATCGCACCCTTTGCGAGGCGCGGGAAGAAGCGACGCTTCTGCTCCTCCGTCCCGAACAGCTTCAGTGGCTGCGGCAGCCCAATCGATTGGTGCGCGGACAACAGGGCGGTGATCGATCCATCCTTCGACGTGACCATCGCCATCGCCTTCACGTAGCTGGTGTACGACAGGCCGAGTCCACCGTATTCGCGCGGGATCTTGATCCCGAAGGCGCCCATCGCCCGCAGCTCCTCGACGTACTCCTCGGGGATCTCGCCGGTGCGATCGATCATGTCCGAGTCGATGCGACGCAGAAACGCCGAGAGCTTGTCGAAGAATGGACGAGCACGCGCCTCTTCCTCCGGATCCTCAGCGGGATGCGGATGGATGAGGTCGAGACGGAATCGACCGAGGAAGAGCTCGCGAACGAAGCTCGGACCGGACCACTCGCTTTCACGCGCGGACTCTGCGACGTCTCGCGCTTCTTTTTCGGAGGCGAGTGCCGCGGACTTGTCAGCCATGGGAGAGCTCACGGATAGGTGATCGTAAAACCAAGTTACTCCGCATTCTACACGTCATATGACGCGCCGTTCAATCGGGCGTATCAGCCGCGATCGACGAGGAAAACCCCGACGGCGTTGCCCCACCTGGAGTGCATCCTCCAGGCCGTGCGCTTGCTCACTGCGTTCGTCCACGGACGGCCACCGTTGCGCCGCCAATCAAGGCGATCGCCGCGAAGGCGAACCATTGAAACGCGTAGCTCAGGTGCGGTCCCTCGTCGAGGGCAGGTGCCGGTAGGCGAGCAACCCGCTCGGCGACCGGCTTGGTCGTGTCCTGCTCGGTTGCAACCAGATAGAGCGACCAAACCGGATAGGGAAGAAGGCTGTTCACGGTGACGAGATTGAGCTCGCGTGCGACGCGCGCATCTCGACGAAGCACGCCATCCGGCGTATTGGAGAGCCCGCGTGGGATCAACTCAGCGAAGCCGACAAAGTTCGATCCCTTTTCCCGCCAGCGTGAAAGATCGACGCTCGCACCGTCTGGCGCGTAGATCCAGCCGCGGTTCACGAGAATCGCCGTATCGTTGCCCGCAACGTGGAGCGGCGTGAAGAGGTATACGCCAGGCGATCCCTGATAGCTCCGCGCGGCAAGCACGATCTCGTGATCGAAGTCGGGCGTCCCCGAGATCATCGCTCGCCGGAGCACACTGAAGCTGTCGGGATGCAGCGTCGTGATCGGCACGACGTGCTCGGAAAGGCGGCCACTCACCACGGCATTTCGCGCGCGACGTTGCGCGAGGCGGCTCAACTGCCAGAAACCGAGGCGAATGCACCCCGCGGCCAGGACCGCAGCAAGCAAAAGGAACAGCAACAATCGTCGGGGCATGTTAACGAAAGGTACTAGGCGTGGCGCGTGCTGCGTGGCGCGTGCTGCGTGGCGCTCTTCGGAAATTCGGGGAGAGAGCGGAGATGAGCTGCGAGAGTTTCGGTGAGCCGTGAGCTTTGAGCGGTCAGTTCAGGCCCTTTTCCAAGCGGCGTGTCGGCGGCTCACCCATGACAGCGAGCCCAGAGGCGAGACGCAAGCTTGCGAACGAACAGAGATCAGAGAACTACTTCAGCGATCAGAGCCAGCGACGAGAGGCGAGACAAACAGCTCAGCGAGGAGCGAAATTGATGCGAGGGACAGCCATTAATGCGCGACTTCAAAGCTCAAGGCCTGGCAACGCGCGCACGCGCTATCGACTGCATTGCAGAAGCGCGCGAATGACATGAGCCGCTGACAGCTGAGCTGAGCTTTCCCCTCTCGTCGCTGCCTCTGATCGCTGAGGTAGTTCTCTGATCTCTGTTCGCTCGCGGCTTGCGTCTCGCCTCTGGGCTCGCCGTATCGGGTGAGATGCCAACACGGCGAGTGGAAGAAGGGCCTGAGCTGAGAGCACCACGCGCCACGCGTCACGCCTCGACGTCAAACACCCCAGTCAGCACTCGCTCATTACGCCGGACCTGAACCCAGATCCTATACGCGCCGCTTCGTGGAAAGATGTACGGGAAGGAGAATTCCCCTGTGATTGGTGGCATGTGTGGCATGCTATCCTTCGTGAACTGAAGCCGGCCTTTGGCTGTCGTATCGCCGCGATCGCGAAGAGCGAAGACTTGCTGCGCGGCAAACGAAATCGTTCCGGCGGGGTGCAGGTGAATGAAGACTGATCCGTCGGTTCGCGCGATCACGGCGTGCGCGCTCATGCCGAGATAGGGCTCGAGCGTCGCAAGCGAGCCACTCGGGTCGTTGACGCGAAAGCGCAGCGTTGTCTCACCGCCCGGACGGATGTTCGTCGAGTCAGGCAGCCACTCCATCGTCGACCCGTCGGCGAGAGTATCGATCGTCGCGGCATGATCGACTCGCTTTGCGCCCGCGCTATTGATCCACGCGTCATCGCGATCGAAGCCTTGCGTGCGCGATGCGAGCAGCGAGTCGTCTCGTGAAATCTGGACGGTGCCCGTGAGCGTTTGAGTAAGTCCCGTCTCGAACGTCACGTCGCCGAACAGTCGATACGCTCCGGGCGCGAGCGGCGGAAGCACCGTGTAGAAATCCCCTTCCTGCTGCGGATGGAGGTGCGCGAAGCTACGCATATCCGCGCTGTCGATCACGAAAAGGTGCATCAGCTTTCCGTGATCTGGAATGAGCGGATCGAGACTCACGTGGTTGCCGTGCTGATCGAGAACGCCGAAGCGCAGTCCTGGATGGCCCGCAAGACGAACTACGTCAGCGTACGTGGGAAGCGGCTGGTACATGCGCGTTTTATACGTCGCGTCCACGCTCTGCCACCACTTCGCGCCGCCGAACAGAATCAGCGCCATGACCGGCGCCGCGACAATGGTGATGAGCCGCGCCCGCTGCCGTCGGCGGTCGTCCATCGGGCGACCCGGCTCGACGACGCTTTCGCCCGCACCGGCGTAGACGAGCGTGATGAGTCCTCCGATGAGGAGAATGCCTAACGCGGCAAGCGCCACGGCAAGACCGGCGCTCATCCCGAGCCGAGCCGTCGCGACAGAGACGAGTGGCACGACAACGGTGCCGCTTCCGTCGTTGCCCTCCACAGTTACATAAACGCTATATGCACCTCGTGCCATGAGCCACAGCTGACCCGCGTATAGTTTCGAGCCGGCCGATACCGGTTTGGCCACGTCGGCGGCTGGCGCTCCGGCAACGCCAGCTCGCCAGAACACGGGACGAATCAGTACTCGACTCTCGTCGCCGCGCAGCACACGCACGACGACATCCGCCAGTCCGGGTACGACCGCAGGCACTCGCACGATAACGCGGATGTCATACGGCCCTGCTTTTCCATCGAAGATCACGTCGGGACTGCCAACGTGTGCGTTCGATACCGTCGGCGCGAGTGCGATGAGAGTGAACGCGAGTGGCAACGCGCGACGAAACCACGCGATCATGAGCGCGCGCCCAAAGCGCGCGCTCATCTGCGCACTTTCGTCATCCACGTACCCCACTTCAATCCCAGATAGCTCGAGATCGTCCCCAGAATGACCGCGAGCCCCAGCTGTGGCGCGAGCGGTTGCGCCCACGGCTGCCAATTAGCGAATCGGAATGTCTGGGCAGCGAACTGCCGGGTCATGAAGTACACGTAATTCGCGCCATTGAAGAACCAGTTCCGCGAATGCGTCGTGATGAGGAAACTCGCAAACGGCCATTCGACGGCGATGAAAAGGCCGACGAACACCACGGCGAGCACCGGCGCGAGCCACAAATCACGGATGCGCCCCTCCAGCCGCTGTCTCACGAGGTCGAGCCCGAACGCCGGCACGATCATGAGGATCGGAAAGTCCATCGTGACCATGTGCGTAATGCGCTGATAGATGGGCCCGAGCTTCGGCTCCGCCGGAAAGATCTGCAACGTCCACATCATGGCGAGTGTGACCGCCATGTAGACGGCGGCGGCTTTCGTCGCCGGCCAGCGCAGCGTGTTCGCACGCGCGGTCGTCAGGAGCACGAGCGGGTAGTACGTCGCCGCGACGCGGTAGAACAGCCCGGAGTGCATGAACTCCTTGTAGCTGTACTCCGAGAGCATGATCCACACGTTCATGATCCAGAACGCGGCGGCGATCGTGAACAAGGTCGCGAACCGTTGCTGCTCCTGACCCGTCGTCTGATTCTGGCGCGCCAGCGTGAGCAGCAACGCGCCGACGGTGATCGCGACGATGCCGAGCGCAAGAATCATGTGCGGCGGGCTGATGATCTGTACATCGAGCCCGTACGCGTTGTGCCACCAGTTGTCGAACGGAGCAGATGCGACCATCGCTCCGCATCCCCAAACACACACCCACGCGCCTAACGGCGCGCGAAAGCCCCAGAAGCTCACCGAGGCCGCTTTCTGCGACGGCGTGCCCGCGAATGTCGTGCGAAGCGCAACGTACCCCGACGAGAATCCCGCGATGAGTCCACCAGCCTGGATCAGGAGGTGCGCGGGCGTCCAGAACGTGTCGCGGCCGATCGTCATGTGCCAGGAAATATCCCAGTACACCCCGACCATCACGCACGCGGCGGCAAACACGACCGCGCGGGCATGCCACGCGTCAGTGGCAAGCGTTGAGGACTCACGAATTGCCGCGGATTCGTGAAAATGATCGAGAGCGATGGTCAAGTTGTTACAAAATCAGAAAAGAGTCAGTTGCTCACCCAGGCGCGCCGGATCGACCGGCGTTTGCCGCAGCAGGAGCTGGAGCTGCCGTGCCGACTCCGGCGAGTGCCCAGCAAAATGATTGTTCACGTAACCGAACACCGAGCGTCCCTTCACCGCGAGGGGCCACAGCACGCCCGACCACAGCTCGAGCTCGTGCGCACGATCTACTTGGATGCGTGAGTAATCGATGATGGCGCGATCGGGACCCATCCACCGTAGGTAAACGAAATCCGCAGTCGGTTGGGCGGCAAGCTGCATCATCTGCTTACGCGGGATCCAACGCGCATCCGTCAGCGCGAGCGCAACGCCGTGCTCGGCGAGTAGAGCGAGCACACCTTCGTGAATCCACCCTCGCTGCCGAAACTCAACGGCGAACCGCATATCGCGCGGCAGCGTCGGAAGAAAATGGGCTAACGCGGGCAGTTCATTTGGCGCGAAGTCTGGACCGAGCTGGATGAGAATGGGACCGAGCTTGTCGTCGAGCTCGCGCGCTCGATCGTAGAACAAGCTCGCCGTGTCGCTCACGCCTCGGAGCCGGCGCTCGTGCGTGATCTCCTGCGGCATCTTGAGCGCGAACACAAAGCCGGGCGGCGTCCGATCTGCCCACGCGCGTACGGTCTTGGCCGGCGGGACTGCGTAAAACGTCGAATCGACCTCCACCGTGTCGAAGGCTCGCGAGTAGATGGCGAGAAAATCGGCTGGCCGCGTGCCGACTGGATAAAAGGGACCGACCCAAGCGTCGTAATTCCATCCCTGCGTGCCGATGCGAATGCGGGCGGCCGCTTTGCCGCCTGCAGAGCCCTTTTCTGTCCTCTCGACCATGGCGACACAATCGGCAGTCACTCTCGAGGCGTGTCAAGCCGGTCCCGAATTTGCCCCAACGTACGTGACCTGCATCGAGGACGAGCTGCATGAGCAATCGCGACGACACGGTAGCCGAACGAGATTCGACCGATGGGCGAATCGAGATCGCGAAGGACGCGGCACTCGGCGCGCATCACGGCGAGCCCAGTCTGGGCGACGAGATCGGCGAGGCAACCGGTGGAATCGCGGGCGTGCTGCTCGGCGCGGGCATCGGATCATCCGCAGGACCGGTCGGCACATTGCTTGGCGGCATCGCCGGCGCCATCGGCGGTTGGTGGACTGGACGCGCCATCGCCGAGGCCGCGGAGCAGCTCAGCGCCGAGGATGACGAAGAGTTCCGCACGCATTACGAGTCATCCGAAGCGAAGCTGGCCGATCGCAGCTACGATGAAGTGCGCGGCGCATACTTCCTCGGTCACATCGCGAGCAGCAATCCGAACTTCGCGGACCGGACCTTTGCGGAAGTCGAACCGGAGCTGGCGCACGGCTGGCGCGAGTGTCTCCATCCGCCGTGCGCGTGGGAGCAAGCGCGCGCATTCGTCGGCGAAGGGTATCGTCGCGGCGCCGAACGCCGTCAGCGCGGCGATCGACGTACTGCCGAGCGCGCGGACGAACTCGAGCGTCGCCTCGCCGAGCGTCGCGCCGAGGACAGCGGCGAAGTGTTTTGAGAGGGTTTGGGGGCCAGAGAAGGGGCTAGTGGCTCGTAATTGAGATATTGATAGCAGGAGCTCCTTGTGGCCGGACTGGCACACCGAGGTTGCCACAATGACGAAGGGTGGTACGGATGCCACGGACAAACGCCGGATTCTACGGATCGCTCCGTGATCACACACAACTCCTCACGCCACGAGCCGTGACGATGTTGTGAACGGCACACCAGTCAGGTTCGTAGCTCATCGCCGACCGAGGTCGTTCACAAAGTTCGTCCCGGCTCGTGGCGTGAGGAGTTCGGATTCATTCGAGGAGCGATCCGTCGCATCAGTCGCATCCCTCGGGATCCGTACCACCCCTCTTCATTGTGGCTATGCTCAGCCTCCCCTCCTGCTATCAGGATTTCAAATACACTCGACTAGGTTGCCAATCCCTAGCCCCTATTCTCTAGCCCCTAACCTCTTCACCGATACGTCTCGAAGAAACCGTATCCCTCGGCGCTGATTACTCGACCGCCAATCCGACCGTCTAGTCGCGCGATGCCTTTCATCTGGAGAAAGAATGGGCGTGCGATTCGTTGAGCATTCATGTAATCGCCGCGCTCGATCAGCGGACGCCGCGTATCGGTGATCGTTGCGTCTTCGACACTCAATGTCACGCGCAGCGTGTCGTCGCCACGAGCGTCGAACAATTGCGCCGTGCGCGGCACATGTACGACGCCACGACGAGTCGATTGCGAATCCTCGTACTCTATCGTGCGCGGGCGGAACACTCGCAGAAAGCCGAGCGAGTCGACGACATACACGAAGAGCGGCTGCGTGGCGGCGACGCTATCCGGCGGCTCGACACGACCATAGAGGATCGCATACTGTCCAGCGCGTGCGGCTCCCCATTCCCAGCTCACGCCGCGCCAGACGCCCCAGTTGTGGTCGTGGTACGCCTGCACGCTGTGCAGCTGCTCGCAGCCTAACGGCGAACCTCGTTTGCCAACACAAATCGATCCGTCCGCATCGGCACGGAGCGCCGGGACAACGTATCCCGAGACGACATCATCACTGGAGAGGGCCGCACCGGGAAAGTACGCGCCCGGGCTCGGCGTCACCGTTAGGTGCACGTCGACGCTGTCGGGTCCATTCTCCTCGCGCGCGGTTGCTTGCACGGCGTAGCGGCCGTCCGAAAGCAGGTGTACGGACGACGAGCCCATCGTCAGGTCGGCACGCGTTGTCGAGAAGAGCACGCCTGTCGCCGGGACGACGGCGACAAAGCGTCTCGATCTCCCACCTTGCTCATGCAGCGTCACGAGGACCTGGCCGCCCCACGGTCCAGCTGGCACCCGTCCTCCGACGATGAGTGATACGTACGCCCAGCGCCGATGGTCGTTCGACAGCACGTTGAAATAATGCCATTCTCCCCAGGTCGAATCGTCGCGAGCGCTCGGCGGCGGGAGATGAAACCGGTCGATGTCGTCGCGCAGCTCCGAGAGAGTCGGATCTCGCCAGCGTTTGTCGAGGTCATCGTCACGCCACACACCCTGCGAGATGTCCGGGCCTCCGCCAACGGCGCGGCTGAGCGAGGGAATTTCGCCGGTCGCCGCGACGGCAATCTCGCGGCCGTTAGGCAACCGCGCGTATAGCAGCTTCGAGTCGATCTGCGGCGCAGCCGCCGCGACCCACGGTGACAACCGCGGAGCAGCCAGTAACTGCCGGTAGATGAAGCGCGCGTGGTCGATGGAAAAGAACATTCCTCCCAGACCACCCGTCTTCAGCACCTCGACGTCGATACCCTCCGGAAGGACTGTTACCTGCCCTCCGCCAACGAGCCGCTCCTGTCGCGCCTGCGTGAGCAACGCCTCGCCTATCGAGAGCAACACGATCATCACGCCGACACCGAGACTGTACCCGAGCAACAGAAAGAGCGACCGCCATGGACGCAGCAAGAACTTGCGAAGCGCCATCAAGATGATCATCGCACCTGCTCGTCGATGATCACGCCGTCGCGCATGTGAACGACACGACGCGCCGCTTTCGCCAGTTCCTCGTCGTGGGTCACGACGACCAGTGTCGTTCCGTCGCGATTCAATCGCTCGAACAGGGCGATCACCTCGGCGCCCGTGTGCGCGTCCAGCTCCCCAGTCGGCTCGTCGGCGAGCAGGAGCATCGGTCGATTCGCCAACGCTCGCGCGATGGCCACTCGTTGCTGTTCACCTCCCGAGAGCTCGGTCGGACGGTGATGCGTGCGCTCTCCCAGGCCCACGTACGCCAGAAGCTCGCGCGCTCGCTCGCGGCGCTCAGCCTTTCCCGCGCCAGCTTCCGCCATCGGCAGCTCCACATTCTCGATCGCCGTAAGGACGGGCATGAGATAGAAGCGCTGGAACACGAACCCGATATTGCGCAGCCGAAAGAGTGTCGCTTCGCGGTCAGAGAGCCCAGTCACGCGTCGACCCGCGATGTTCAACGTGCCTGACGAGGGCTCGTCGATCGCTCCCAGCAGATTTAAGAGCGTCGACTTGCCGCATCCCGAAGGTCCCACAATCGCCACGTATTCCCCCGTTCGCACATCGAGCGAGACGCCGCGCACCGCATGAACGATCCCAGCTGACATTGCGTAATCGCGACGCAGCTCGTGCGCCGAGACGAGAACGCCATTGTCGCTCACGCGACGGCCTCCTCGCGCAATGTGCTCGCAATCGGGAGCGACGCACCGCGCCACGCTGGGTAGACGCCGGCGAGAATACCGCTTCCCGCCAACAGCCCCAGGGCAATCCACGCGTCGCGCGGCTGGAAGAGGAAGAAGTCGATGGCCTCCGGCAGACCAGGGAAGGCGGCGAGGATCGAGTTCAAGTAGCGCGCGGTGACGAGACCCAAGCCGAGCCCCGCGATCGCGCCGACGATCATGATGATCGTCCCTTCAATCAGTATCTGCTCAACGATGCGAAGACGCCGGAGCCCGATCGCGCGCATCACGGCGATCTCACCCAGACGCTCGTTCACGGAGACCGTGACGAGCGTCGTCACCAGGAGAAAGCCAACGCCGAGGCTCACCGTCCCGAGGATGAACGCGAGCTGCCGGAAGTAGCTCAAGCGTTGCTCGACCTGTTCGATCGCCGTCGTCGTCGAGATCGCACTCACAACCGGTATCTGCCGATCGATCGCCTCACGAGTAGCCTCGACGTCCGACCCGTCCCGCAAGCGGACCATGATCAGCGAAGCACGGTCCTTCTGCGACGGTCCTTCCATCGCTTGCAGCGACGGAAGTGGCACGGCGAGGGCCCGCTCTCCGGCAGCGAGATAAATGAAGTGAGCTCGCCCCACGACTCGCACGGTCCGCTGGCCGGTGAAGCCACGCAGTTGTGGATCGAATCCAGCGGCGACGCGAAGCGTGTCGCCGATCCTCGCGCCGAGCGCCGTCAGTAAGGCGTCGTTCGCGGCGACGTCGCCATCGGCGACCGGCGCCCTTCCATTGAGCAACTTGTAATCGCCCTGAACGGGAGCCAGCGTCCCGAGCGCCGCGGCACTGACCGACGCTGCACCCCGCTCGACATGCAGTTGCGCCCCGAGCACTGGACTGACGGCAACTACGTCAGGGCGAGCATACAGCTGCGCGATGATCGATGCTGCACCGGGAATCGTCGCGTCGGTGTCGAACGGCAGCGTTCCGCGAGGGGCGAGCCGGATCTGAAATCCCTGCGCGAGCAGGAGCGATCGAAAGGACACGCGCATGCCCGTCGCGAGCATGACCATATCGAGCAGCATCGCGGCAGAGATCGCCACGCCAACAATGGCGAGGAGAGTGCGCGCGCGATGCCTGACGAGCGAAGCACGAGCCAGGGCGAGAATCACAGGCGTGTCACCGCCCGAAGAGCGAGAGCGGCGGCCGACGAACGAGCCGCTGTGCGGCGAGCCAGCCCGCGCCCACGCCGAGCGCCAACGAGAGCGTCACGGCGATCGCGACGATCTCGCCAGTGACGAGCGAAAAAGTCAGCGGCGTGCGGTACACGCGCCGGTAGTGCCAGTTCACGTACGCGGAAACCACGCTCCCGATTCCCACGCCGGCGATACTTCCGCACACCGCGATGAGCGCGGATTCGAGCACGACGCTGCGCACGATCGTTCTCGCCGATATGCCCATCAGCCGCAATGCCGCCACATCCCGCCGCCGTTCGTCGACCTTCAACAGCATGATGCACAATAGGAAAACGGCGCTGGCAACAATGGTGATGATTCCGATGGCGCGATGGAATCGGCTGACGACGAGAAAGGTCGTCGAGCTCTCGACGGCTATCTCCCGTGATGAGTAGGCACGAAATCCGAACGCGGCGGCGTCGATTGCGCGAAGCGCGCTATCGGCGCCGGTGTTGCCGCGTGTCGAAACCGCGAATCGCTCGACACGCTCGCCGTAGCCGACGAGCCGCTGTAGCTCGTCGAGATGGACACGTATCCGATAGCTACCGCGTGCCACCTCGGATGGATCACTGGCCCGCTTCACGAGCGCGGAGACAATCACCGTGTCGCCAGCTCGGCCCGGGTTCGGGGTGAGAACCAGTGTGTCGCCAATGTGAAGACCGGCGTCCTGCGCGAGCCGCTCGTCGATCGCGACGGTTCGCGGCGGATGTCGCGGCGGCTCCGAATCGATCGACTGCGCGGCGAGTATGAATGACAGTGCGTGAATGAGCGCGACCATGCTTTAAGGTCCTAGTGGCGCGTAATCGAGGTATTGATAGCAGGAGCTCCTTGTGGCCGGACTGGCACACCGAGGTAGCCACAATGACGAAGGGTGGTACGGATGCAACGGACAAACGCCGGATTCTACGGATCGCTCCGTGATCACACACAACTCCT
>JANWKK010000039.1 GCA_025451425.1 Gemmatimonadaceae bacterium | reverse complement strand
TCGCCGAAGTGGTGGAATTGGTAGACGCGCTGCGTTCAGGGCGCAGTGGGCGTATGCCCGTGGGGGTTCGAGTCCCCCCTTCGGCATGTTCGAGTTGGTGGGCGCTGGTGACTGGTAGGCATTAAGGCCGGCGCGACACGCCGGCCTTTCTTATTTGACGAACAGCGCGCATCGAACGAAAGCGTAGCGACGTCAACTTCCGTGCTTTCCGACGAGCGCTGAGGGCGGCACATTCTCCGGCAGCGACGCCTTTCCGAAAGTCTCACGAAGGCTGCCGTTCGCGTCCGACAGGTATTGGCCGAGCAGTTCTCCGCCGCGGAGGATGTGCTCGTCGATCTGACGAAATGATCCGCCCGCGAAGGCGAAGAGGGTTTGCCCGAGCCTCGCCGTCGTCGCGGCCGGCGCGCGCGTCGCGAGCGCGTCGCGGTACGCGCTCAAGCGCGCATTGAACTGCCGCTCTGCAATCTCCTGCATCTCAGCCGCAACTTGCGGATCACGCGCCGTAGCGGCAGCGAGCGCTCGTGCGACCAGAGAGCCCGTTCGGTCGTCGAGCGCGTCCCGTTCGGCCGAGAGGAGGCCAAGCGCGCGGCGCGCGTAACGGAGCTCCCAACGCGCGTGGTCGGTGTCGCCGTGGGTTGCAGCCTGCGCGAGCCACCGCACATCGTCATCTGCAGGCTCGACGAGTACCAGGTCGACGAACCGCTCAGCTTTGCGCTGGAATTCCCGTTCACTGCGCCAACGCGCGAACAACGTCATCGGGTAAGAGTCCGCTTGGCGGCTCAGCCGCCAAGCACGGGCAACGCATGACGACCGCGCGGAGGCTCGGGCGAGTCCGGCATCGCTCGGTCGGACAGACCGACAAGCGTACGCACCTCGCTCTCTTCATGCAGAAGATCAGAGAGTCGAATGCCCTCGAGTACGTCGTCGATTTTCTGTTGCAGCAGCTGCCACACGGGACGAATGCTGCACGTATGGGCCGCTGAGCAACGTTCCTCTTCGACCGGGTGCGAGACGCAATGCAAGTCGAACGTCGTCGATTCCGACGCGACGATTACCGCACGAATCGAGATCGTCTCGGCACCGCTAGCGAGCTCGTAGCCGCCGCGAGCGCCGCGCGTGCTGCGCACGATTTCGGCACGCCGTAATCGCAACAGAATCTGCTCGACGTAATCGACGGGCAACCGCTCGCTCGCGGCGATCTCGCGACCAGTGATCGGTCCTTCCGAGACTCGTTTGGCGAGATGCAGCGCGCAGATCACGCCGTACTCGGCCAGAGTGGTAATGCGCACAGTTGGACTCTATGTCTCGCGTCAGAAACTCACAAGGCCAGCGGGCTCGGCTGCTCGCCCGACTGGAGTGCTTCTAGCCAGCCGCGACAGCGCCGTGAGCGCCACCCGGAACACCAATTTCAGTCATCTTACGCAGATCGAGGACTTCGTCGATTTGGTCCTCGGGCAGCACTCCCTTGCGCTTCACGAGATCCCGAATGAGAACGTTCTCTTTGACTGATTCTTTGCTCAATTCGGCGGCGCGAGCGTAGCCGATCTGCGGTGCAAGGGCGGTCGCGAGCGCGGCAGATCGCTCCACCCAGTATGAACACATCTCGCGATTGGCCTCGATGCCTTTCACGCAGCGCTCGTCGAGCGATTTGGCGGCATTGCCAAGGATGTTCACCGCGAGGAGCACGTTGAACGCGATTACCGGCATCATGACGTTGAGCTCGAGCTGTCCATGCTCCGCGGACACCGTTACGGTCGTATCGAGGCCAAAGACCTGGAAGCACACCTGATTCACCATTTCGGGAATCGACGGGTTCACTTTGCCGGGCATGATCGACGAGCCCGGCTGCACAGCGGGAAGCTTTATCTCGTCGATGCCAGTGCGCGGTCCCATGGCCATGAGGCGTAGGTCGCTCGCGATCTTGCTCAGATCGACCGCAAGCACTTTCAGCGCCGAGCTGAACGCGGCGACGTCGCCCATGCTCTGCATGAGCTGAATCCGATCGCGCCCGACGCGCAGCTCGAGTCCCGTTATGCGCTTCAGATGCTTGACCATCAGCTCGGGATATTGGGGCTCGACGGTTACGCCTGTGCCAACCGCGCTTCCACCAATGCCCAGATCTCTGAGGTAGTCGGCCGCTTCCTTTACCCGACGCATGCCCCGCTCGATGGAGCCGGCATAAGCGGTGAACTCCTGACCCAGCCGAATTGGCATCGCGTCCTGCAAGTGCGTACGACCGGCCTTCACGATGTCATCGAACTCTCGGCCCTTGTCCGCCAGCGCCTGCCTCAGCCCCTCGAAGCGCGAGAGCAACCCATCGAGCTCGGACAAACACGCCAGACGAATGTTCGTCGGGATCGTGTCGTTGGTGCTCTGCGCCATGTTCACATGATCGTGAGGGTGCACGGGTTTGTATTCACCGCGCTTTCCGCCGAGCAGTTCGTTCGCGCGATTCGCGAGCACCTCGTTCACATTCAGGTTATGTGAGGTGCCAGCGCCGGCTTGATCAGGATCGACGACGAACTGATCCATGTGCTGGCCGGCGAGCACTTCGTCCGCGGCGGCAACAATAGCGTCCGCGAGTCGCGGATCGAGGCGACCCGTCTCCTTCTGCGTGAGCGCAGCGGCTTTCTTGATCCAGACCTGCGCCTTCACGAACGCAGGAAGCGGGCGCAGTCCGCTGATTGGGAAATTCTGAACAGCACGCAGCGTCTGCACACCGTAGAGTGCGTCGGCCGGAACTTCGAGCGTGCCAAGCGGATCCTTCTCCGTTCGTGTCTTTGCGGTCATTGTCCGATCGGTCATCTGTTCACAAGTACTCATTGACGGGCTGGGAGAGAACGCACGGCGAGGGCAAGCGCGACGACGGCCGCGACCATGGCGACGCCAAGCCAGCCGACGCTAATCGCGTGCAGCCTACCAAAGGCGACTCGCCGCGGATCATCGAGCGCGAGCGCGTCCAGCGGACCACCAATCGCCGCGCGTAGTCGGTCGATGCGAGTCCCAACCACGAGTTGGGCAACCGCACAAGCGAGCGCGGACACTGCGCCAGCGGCGGTCCGCCCCCACGATCCGCTGCGGCCGATGAGGTCGAGAATCACGATCAACGAGCCGATCACAACGCCGGCATAAAAGATAGCTGGGAGAACGCGTCCCACGAGCGCGCCCGCGAGCGTACGCGTCGGCAACACGGCGAACGCAGCGGGTGCGACGACAAGGGCAAACAGCAATGCGGCCCCGATCCAAACGGCGAGAAGCACCGTTTCCGTGACTGGTACGCCGCGCCCAGTCATCGCCTAACGACTCGCACAACCCCGGTGAGAAACGGGTTGGTGGCGCACTCGTGTCCGATCGATGTGGTTGGGCCGTGTCCCGGATAGACGACGGTCTCGTCAGGCAGCCCACCGACGCGCTCGAGCGATTCCACCATCCGCTCCGGATCGGAGAGTGGCAGGTCCGTTCGGCCGATCGATCCGGCAAAAAGCAGATCGCCACCGAGCATGTGCCCGCCGCTTATGAACGCGACGTGACCGGGAGCGTGACCGGGGACGTGCAGGACATCGAATGGCAGCGAGCCAACGTGCAGAACGTCTCCCTCGGCGAGATCGTGATCTGGCTCGGGCGGCTGTTCGAACGAAAGGCCATACGCAGCCGCCTGGATCGCACCGCGATCGTACAGCGGCTTGTCCGCCGGATGCATGTAGATCGGAACATCCCACACGCGCTTCAGGGGCGCGATCGCGCCGATGTGATCGATGTGCGCATGCGTCAGCCAGATTGCATCGAGGGTCGCGCCGGAGGCGCGCACCATCTGAACGATCTGCTCCGGCTCCGCGCCGGGATCGACGAGCACCGCGCGTTGCGTCGCCGTATCGACGACGAGGTAGCTGTTCTCCTGGAACGCGCCCACTGTGCGCCAATCGATCTTCACGCCGAGTAGCCTCCCGTACCGATGATCTCGGTGCCGGCGTCGCCGCGTGACTTGAGATATTTCTCAACAGCGATTGCCGCGGTCGTCGCGTCGCCAACGGCGGTAGTCACCTGACGCGTGAGTTGCGATCGCAGATCCCCCGCGGCGAAGAGACCCGGAATCGACGTCTCCATGTTGACGTCAGTGAGCAAGTATCCCATCGCGTCATGCTTCACGTGATCGGCGATGATCCCAGTGTTCGGCCGAAAGCCGACGAAGATGAAAGCGCCTGTTGCCGCGAGATCTCGCTCCTCGCAGGTGTTCACGTTGCGCAGCCTGAGCGTCCCCACGAGACCCTGCTCGTCGCCCTCGATCCGATCGACGACTGTGTTCCAGATGACCTCGATCTTCGGATTCTCGAATAAGCGCTGCTGCAGAATCTTCGACGCGCGCAGCGACTCGCGGCGGTGAATGAGATACACCTTGTCCGCGTAGCGCGTTAGGAAATCGGCCTCCTCGGTCGCAGCATCGCCGCCCCCGATCACTGCGATCGTTTGCTTCTTGAAGAAAGCGCCATCGCAGATCGCGCAGTACGACACTCCCTTCCCCGCATACTCGAGCTCTCCGGGTATGCCGAGCTTCACCGGTGTACCGCCGGCGGTTAGGATCACCGCTGGCGACCGATAGATATCACCCTCGCTTGTCTCGGAATCGAACAAGCCGTCTTCGCGCTTTCGAACGGCCGTGACGTGGATGCCGTTCCTGAACTCAGCGCCGAACTTCGCAGCGTGCTCATGGAATTTGGCCGCCAACTCGTGCCCGAGGATCCGCTCGAACCCCGGATAGTCTTCGACGAGCTCCGTGTTCAAAAGCTCGCCGCCCGGGAATCCTCGCTCCAGCACGACGGCGTTCAGCATCGAACGGCCCGCGTAGAGTGCGGCACACATGCCCGCCGGCCCAGCGCCGATGATCACGACATCATATGTGGACGTGTTTCCCATGGCCCGTAATCTCACTTAGGCAGCGTGATCGCGAAACCGCGACGCCGCGCCCGGCTCGGTTCCCGACCGATTACCGGTCGGAGGACCGATGACAAGACGCTCGAACGCGCCGTGGCAATGCGACATCGTGCCGACGAGAACCTCCGCGGCAGCTTCCCCAGCGATCGACCGAACGAGGTCGTCGCCAGCAAGCACCTCGCGCGTGTCGAACATGCCAACGCCATACGCGCGATGTGTACAATGGAATATCACGGGCCCGGCAAGCGGGCGACCACGATCTTGTGCGCTCGCGACGTAACTGCGAGAGGTATTCGGAAGGCTCCACGTCCGAGTTGACCGGGTATGCGGACAGTTTGCCGGCTCGATGCAATTGATAGGGCAGATCCACTCCGCGAAGCTCACGTAATGCGGACCGTTCGGCGTGGCGCGCTGCCACGGCACGTCGGGCGCGCTCTCGAGCGGCGCAGTCGCAACCTCTCGTCCAGGCCACCGTTCGCGCGCTCGATCGAGTATCCACTCGAACATCAGGTGCGGCATGAGTGGAGAGGGCACGATTGCGTCATTGCCGACCGCATCGCGATCATCCGACGCGTCGTCGAGGTAGCGCTTGAAGAACGAACGCCAATCTTCCACGACAACCATGATACGATCATTCGAAAGCTCGCCGGGACGTGCGCGGCCGCTGGTCACCAGGGCGCACCCGGCGTCTCGATCAACGACGAGGACGCGTGACCAAACAACCGCGCCAGCCATCGATGCGCGGCGCAGTTGTCGGACGTAATAACTGCCGTAGCAGCCGCCACCAACGACGACGATCGTTCCGAAACGCAGCGGCTCACGTCCGGACATGGCGTCCGCCGTCGACGATCAGCGTCTCTCCAGTGACATAATCAGCCGAGAGCAAATACAGCATTGCAGCGACGACGTCCTCGGGTGAGCCGAGGCGCGCCAGCGGCGTCGAGTTGCGCAGCTTTGCCGCGTCTTCCTCGGCCCATCCTTCCGGAAGCATGACCGCGCCCGGCGCAACCCCGTTGACGCGAACGTTAGGCGCCAGCGTGCGTGCCAATGCACGCGTCATGTACACGATTCCAGATTTCGAGATCCCGTGCGGGATGTACGCAGGCCAGGTCTCGAACGCGGCGAGGTCGGCAATGTTCACGATCGCGCCGTGCGCTTTCGCGAGGTGCGGCGCCGCTGACTGCGCGAGAAGAAACGGCGCGCGCAGGTTCAACGCCATCATCGCATCCCACTGTGAGGCAGTCACTTCACCCAGCGGCGTTCGCTCCATAACGGCCGACGAGTTGATGAGCACATCCAGTGCACCCATCTCCTGCGTGATGCGCCCGATTAGCTCCGCGGGGGCATCGCCACTCGTTAGGTCAGCCGACACCAGCCACGGTGTGCCTCCCGCCTCCCGAATGAGCCGCGCCGTCTCTCGCGCGCCGGTGTCACTCGCGTGATAGTGTACGGCTACCTTCATGCCCTGGCCGCCGAGCCCAACCGCGAGCGCCCGGCCGACACGCCGGCCGGCGCCAGTCACCAGAGCGACTCGACCGCGGAGTTGCACCCTTCACCCTCCTGTGAGACGAAGGCAACGTGAGCCTATGTCGTTAGGCGACGTAGGCCTCGTGATCCCCGCCGCCGCCTGCGCCACGGACGGCGATCGCCTGATCCTGCCGCTCGAGCCAGGCTAGCGGAACGCGCATCATACCCAACGTCCGCCCGCCTTCGGCCGATCCGTGCCAGTCGGATCCACCACTTGGGATGAGACCAAAATGCTCCACGAGTGCGGACAGCCGAGCGATGTCCTCGGCACTGTGACTCGGATGACGCACCTCCACGCCGTCCAGTCCATTACCGACGAGCGCCTCGATGCGCTTGCGGGTGCCAGACTGACCCGGATGCGCCAGGACCGCCAGCCCACCAGCGTCGTGAATCATCGCGATCGCGTCGTCGATCGAGAGCCGATCCTTCGGCACGAACGCGGCGCGGCCATTGCCCAGGTAACGGTCGAATGCATCGCGCAAGTCGGTGGCCCAGCCCTCGTTCACGAGCGCCCGCGCGATGTGCGGCCGGCCGACGGCGCCACCGCCCGCTTGGACCAACACGTCCTCGAGCGTGACGCGCACGCCCAACTCGTTCAAACGGATGACGATTCGCTCCGCTCTCGTTAGGCGCATTGCCCGCAGGTCTCGCAGCTGCGCCTCGAGACGTCCCACCTGCTGCAAGTGCAGCCCGAGCACGTGCGTCTCACTATCGCCCTCGACGGCGCTCAGCTCGATCCCAGGAACGATGCGCACACCCTGCATCCTCCCTTCGTCGGTCGCCTCCGCGAGGCCATCCACCGTATCGTGGTCGGTCAGCGCGATCGCAGCGAGACTCACCTCGCGCGCGGCACGCACCACCTCGCGCGGCGGCCGCGCGCCATCCGACGCCGTGGAGTGCGTGTGGAGGTCGACACACTGCGAATCCACGCCTGTCATCGAATCAGCGCGCGTAATCAGCCTCCGGCGATGTCTCGCTCGGCTGCGACTGCGACAGCAGGCGTTGCAAATCGGCGTCCGTCAACTCCGCCAGGGACTGCTCACGCGACCGCGAGCCTTGCGGCGAGTATCGCGTCACCCTCACGACGCGGTTCGTACCGTCACCAGAGATAAAGACTAGCGCGAACTCGTCGCGATCGTATTGCGTGACGCGACCGGATGGAATCACGCGCCACGTCCGCCCGCCGGCGGAAATCGTTCGTGTCGGCATGTCAGGACAACTCCACTTCGCGGTAGATGCGAGCCGGATCGAGCGCCGGATCGGGCGCGGCAGCGTGCGCTCGCGCCAGCGTGTCCTCGTCAGGCGCCTCCACGAATTCCAGGAACGCACCCGGCAAACTCGCCTCTTCGAAGAGCCAGAAGTGACACTTCGAGCGGGAGTAGTGCTGCTGTTTCCGCTTCATGCGCTCGAAGAATCGCTCCCGCTCTCCGGGCGTCACGAGCGTTCGTTGGACACTGAGCGCTCTCGCCATCGTCGCTCAGACCACTCCCGCTTCGGGAAAGCTCTCGAGCCCCTGCTTCACGAACGCCAGGAACTTATCGGCATCGGAGCCATCCACTATTCGGTGGTCGAACGACAGCGAGAAGTACGCGCACGTGCGAATCGCGATGGTGTCTTCACCGTCGGGACCCGCAATCACCTTCGGCCGCTTCTCGATGGCACCGAGTCCGAGGATCGCCGACGTGTTCAGTGGAATGATCGGCG
>JANWKK010000038.1 GCA_025451425.1 Gemmatimonadaceae bacterium | reverse complement strand
CCTTCCGCCCGAAGGGAACCAAATCGGTCTGCTGCCCTTGATCAGACCCACGCACTCGTAGCGCGCGGGTGGAAAGCCGTACACGCCAATCTCCAGCAAGTCACCCTTGCTCACGACGATCTGGCGACCCAACTCGTCCACGGCATCGGAGAACGAATCACTCTCGATTTCGCCGTCGCGACGAGATTCGATGTTGCTGACCGAAAAACAGAACTTGGACATGTCGATACCTCCACGGGCTACTAACCCGTCGATGGTCATCACCGATGCATGGACGTGCTGGTGGAACCAGCCCGTCATTGACCGCTCATACACCGTCACTTTCGTAACGTTGCTGGCCAGTCAAGGGTTCCGGATTGCACGATCATGGTTGCCAACGAGCCCGCAGTCGCGCTAGTTAGCCCCATGCGCACACTGACACTTCCACTCCTGCTTTCAGGTACCCTCCTCGCGGCGACGTGGTCCCCTCGCCCAGGCACCAGGTTCCCAATTGCACCTCGAGCATCACGAACGGCGGGCTTCGTATTACCAGTCGCGCCGCCGACACTCGAGGAAACGATTCGCGCTCGCCTCGATTCGCTTCAGGCGCAGAGCAGCTTCTACGCGAAGCAAATCGGTGTCGCGGAGCGAGAGATCGCGATCCGCGCTGATGTACCGATGAACACGGCCAGCGTGATCAAGATCCCCGTCATGATCCTCGCATTTCGCGACGCGGACGCGCGCCGGCTCAATCTCGACGAGCGGTACACGATCCGTCCGGAGGACCTGCGACGCGGCAGCGGCCTGTTACAGACGTTCACTCCCGGCCTTCAGCCGACGATTCGCGATATCCTGACTCAGATGATCATCACGAGCGACAATACGGCGACCGACATCATGATCGCAAAGGTCGGCCGTGATCGCGTGAATCGGATGCTGGATTCGCTCGGCTATCGCCAGACTCGACTGAACGCGACGACCGGGGAACTGTTCCGTCAGGTATGGGTGCAGTTGGATCCCAAGTACGCATCGATGACCGACCGTGAGGTCTTCACGCGTGGATTCCCGAACGACAGCGGCGCCGAGGGACGGAGCGGCGCGTTTGTGGCCGATTCATCGAGGTGGCTCGGCCGAACGACGGCGCGTGAGATCGCGCGATTGCTCGAGCAGTTGCAGCAAGGCCAGCTAGCGAGCCAGACGTCGACACAGCAGATGCTGCGCATCCTTCGCGAGCAGTTTTACGAGTCGCGTCTACCGCAGCGCATCCGCTTTCGGGCAGGGATCGCACACAAGACGGGTGACTGGCCGCCCTTGCTTGGCAACGACGTCGGAATCATCTATGCGCAATCCGGGCCTATTGTGGCAGCGGTCTTCACAAGCATGAATCGCGGCGACTTCACCGATCTCGAGGCGACCGAAGGGCGGATCGCGGAGGATGTCTTGAACGCCTGGGGCTCGAAGTGACCCGCTCTCCGGTGTGACGTGATGTATCCTTGAGACGGAATCCTCACCAGTTGCCTCTCATGAACGCATCGATTGCTTTGGCCTTTGCCGTCGTGGCCGGAACGGCCACTCAGTCGTTAGGTGCTCAACAGAAGCGGCCGATCACGTACGACGATTTCGCCGCCGTGCGCGCAGTCTCTGATCCACAGGTCTCACCCGATGGACGTTCGGTGCTGTATGCGGTGAGGACGACCGATGTGGCGGCGAATCGGCGCGCAGGAAAGACGTTGGTCGTTGCGCTCCAAGGAGGTACGCCGCGCCTATTTCCAAGTGACGACGTCAACGCGAGCGAAGCGCGGTGGTCGCCCGATGGTCGTCACGTCGCATACATCGCTGGCGGACAGCTGTGGCTAGCAGATAGTTCCGGCGGCAATCGCGTCCAACTGACCAAACTCCGTGGTGGCGCGACCGGACCGGTGTGGTCGCCCACAGGCTCGCTCATCGCATTCACGACGTCGGTCTATCCCGACTGCACGACCGATGCGTGCAACGCGTCGCGCGACAGCAGCGCTGCCGCGAATCCGGTGAAGGCGCACATCGCCGACCAGTTGATGTTCCGGCACTGGACTGCATGGGACAACGGTACGCGCTCGCACCTGTTCGTTGTCTCGCTCGACGGCTCCGGGCTGCGTGATCTCACGCCGGGCGCGCGCTACGACATTCCGCCGGGACCGTTCGGCGGCAGCGAAGGCTACGCCTTCTCTCCTGATGGCTCGGAGATGACGTACACCGCGAAGGACGCGGGCCGCGCCGACGCATGGTCGACGGACATCAATCTTTACATCGTTCCGACGACGGGCGGCACGGCAACAGTGATCACGGCGGCGAACAAGGGAGCTGATCAGAATCCGGTCTACACGCCTAACGGTCAATTCATCGCCTACTCCTCACAGAAGCGCGCCGGATTCGAGTCCGACCGGTGGCGGCTGATGTTGTATGAGCGGGCGACGAAGACGAGTCGGGAACTGCTCCCGTCGTGGGACCGCAACGCCGACTCGTACTTCTTCGCGCCGGACATGAGCGCGCTATACGTGAACACAACCGATGCGGGTCGGGAAAAGCTCTACCGCCTCGTCCTCGAGCAAGGGACGGCGGGCGCGAGTCTGGTGAAGCCGCGCGGCCCGGCGCTCCTCGTTGGTGAGCACAACAATGCCGGATTCACGTTGTCCGCCGACGGCCGAACACTCGCCTGGGCGCGGGACGCGGCCGAGCAGCCGACGGAAGTTTTCGTCGCGACCGTGGAGCCTAACGGTAAGGCGATCGCGCGCCAGCTCACGCACGAGAACGACGCACTCGTCGCTCGGCTCGCCGTCAACCCGGTCGACGATTTCTGGTTCAAGGGCGCGGGTGGCGACAGCGTACAGGGATTCATCGTCAAGCCGCCGCAATGGCAAGCGGGCCGAAAATATCCGACGGTTCTGCTCATTCATGGCGGTCCGCAAGGCGCCTGGCTCGATCAATGGCACTCGCGCTGGAACTATCAGATGTTCGCGGCGCCTGGGTTTGCGCTCGTGATCGTGAATCCGCGTGGGTCGACGGGCTACGGCCAGGCCTTTGTCGACGGCGTCTCGAAGGATTGGGGTGGCAAGGTTTATACGGACCTGATGAACGGCCTCGACGCAGCGCTCGCTCGCTATAGTTGGATGGACCGATCGCGGTTAGGCGCGGCGGGGGGCTCGTTTGGCGGCTACTTGGTGGATTGGATCGCCGGCCATACGACTCGATTCAAGGCGCTCGTGTCGCATGCTGGCCCGTTCAATCTCGAAAACATGAACACGGCCACCGAGGAGCTCTGGTTCCCGGAGTGGGAGTACGGTGGAGATTTCTGGAATCCAACGGCGATGCGCGAGGAGTACCGAGTTTTCTCGCCGCATCTTTACGCCAAGAACTTCAAGACGCCGACACTCGTGAGCGGTGGGGAGCTCGACTTCAGAGTTCCCTATACAGAGGACCTGTCGATGTTTACGGCGCTGCAGCGACAGGGGGTGCCGAGCCGACTGGTGATCTTCCCCGATGAGGGGCACTGGGTGCTGAAGCCTCAGACTCAGCGGTTGTGGTGGGGGGAGGTGCAGAGCTGGTTGTCTCGGTACTTGGGGACGTCGCAGGTCTCGGCTGTGCGGTAAAACCAGGCCGACCTTCACTCTCCGTACGGCACCCAGACATTCTTAACCTGTGTTGCCTGACGAAGGAATTCGCGTCCTTCGCCGTCTTCCGCATCGAGCCAGTCGCGCGTGTGCCAAGTGGCCCATGTACGCTTCATGTTCGAAGCCGACGCCAACTCGACTGCCTTCACGCCCTCGCGCGAACCGAAGTACCACACTCCTTCGACGTCGTCGTGTTCGGCGAGGACCTTCGAGAGCGCGTCTTTTGCGCCGGTGACGATGTTGACGACGCCATCGGGGACGTCGGAGGTCTCGAGGACGCCGTAGAAATCGGTCGCCGAAAGAGGATGCGGCTCCGAAGGAATGATGATGACGGCGTTGCCAGTGGCCATCGTCGGTCCAATGAGCGAGACAAAGCCGAGCAATGGTAGCTCGTTAGGGCAAACGAGACCGAGAACCCCGATTGGCTCGTTCATGGCGATCGCGACACCACGGATCGGGACCGAGTGCACCGCGCCGTCGTGCTTGTCGGCCCAAGCGCCGTAGGTGAACAGTCGCGACACAGCAGCTTCGACTTCGCGACTGGCGTCGGCGGCGTCACGTCCTGTCATAGCCTGAATTCGGCTTGTGAACTCCGCGGAGCGCGCGGCAAGGTTTTCTGCGATGTAATAGAGGATCTGCGCGCGATTATGGCCTGTTGCCTTACTCCACCCTCGATAGGCAGCGTGGGCGGCCTCCACCGCATTGCGGACGTCCTTTCGGTTCCCTTCCCCGACCTCGCCGACGATCTCGCCGTTAGGTGCCGCGATCCGGCGGCTGTATCCGGAATCGGGGCGCGCTTGTTTGCCGCCGATGAAGAGCTTGGGGGTACGGTCGATGGCGGGTAGAGGGCTGGGGGCTGGGGGTCGAGCGACAATGTCGAGCGACGAGCTGCGATTGGAATCTGTAGAGCCCGACGCATCCCGCGTCCCACGCCCCGCATCCCCCGTCCCGGCACCAGCGTCGCGCGTTAGGTACTCGAACATGCCTTCCCGACCACCTTCTCTTCCAAACCCACTCTCGCGGTAGCCGCCAAAACCCGCGGCGGCGTCGAAGAGGTTAGTCGAGTTCACCCAGACGACACCGGATTTGAGCTTCGGCGCGATGTCGAGCGCAAGATTGATGTTCTCGGTCCAAACGCTCGCCGCGAGGCCGTAGGGTGTGTTGTTGGCCAGCGCGACCGACTCCTCGGGCGTACGAAACGTCATCGAGACGAGCACGGGACCGAAGATCTCGACTTGTGCGATGGTCGACGATGGCGAGACCTCTGTGAACAGCGTTGGCGGATAGAAGTAGCCTTCCGTCGGACAGGCCCAGGACGGCTGCCACATGCGCGCGCCTTCATCGACGCCCTGCCTGACGAGTCCCCGGATCCGCTCGAGCTGCACGGGCGCGACGATCGCACCCATGTCGACTGCCTTATCGAGCGAGGAGCCGATGCGCAGCTTCTCCATTCGTGCTCGGAGCTTCGCCTCGAGTTTCGTCGCGATTCCTTCCTGCGCGAGCAGCCGCGACCCGGCGCAGCAGACTTGACCCTGGTTGAACCAGATCGCGTCGACCACGCCCTCGACGACGCTATCGAGATCGGCGTCGTCGTACACGATGAACGGACTCTTTCCACCCAGCTCGAGGCTCAGCTTTTTTCCGGAGCCGGCCGTCGCGCGGCGAATCGCGCGTCCCACTTCCGTCGAGCCGGTGAACGCAATTTTGTCGATGTCGGGGTGATCGACGATCAACTTGCCGGTGTCGCCATCGCCTGTGAGAATATTCAAGACGCCTGGCGGAAGGCCGATGTCGGCGGCGAGCTCCGCGAAAAGCAGCGCGCTAAGTGGCGTGAACTCAGCCGGCTTGATGACAATGGTACAGCCCGCGGCCAGCGCTGGCGCGATCTTCCACGCGAGCATCAGCAACGGGAAGTTCCACGGAATGATCTGCCCAACGACGCCGACGCCGTGGTAACCGGCAAATTCGACGCCCAACAGTTGCGCCCAACCGGCGTGATGGTAGAGATGCCGAGCGACAAGCGGGATGTCGATGTCGCGCGTTTCACGTATCGACTTTCCGTTGTCCATGCTCTCGAGAACAGCGAAGAAGCGCGAGTGCTTCTGAACACCCCGGGCGAGGGCGTAAAGCCATCGCGCGCGGGCGTGCGGCGTTAGGCCTTGCCACGCCGGGAGCGCCCCGCGCGCCGCATTGACGGCCGCGTTCACGTCCTGAGCGGTTCCCTGACTCACCCGCGCCAAAAGCACGCGCGTCGCGGGGTTGAACACGTCGAAGGTCTCGCCAGGCTCGGTCCAGCGGCCGCCGATAAAGTGCCCGAAGACGCGCTCGCGCTTGCCTAACCAGGCAAGGGCATCCTTGTCGCTCTCGGGAGCGGGGCCGTAGTCGAGCGACTCGAAGATTTCGGCAACTGATGACATGTCGTTAGGGCATGGGCATGCGGTGCGCCGCGGCATAGCGGCCCGTCACGAAGTGCTCGAGCTGCCGTTCGATATCGGTGAGCAACGCACTGGCACCAATACGAAACAGATCGGCTCGCAGCCAGCGATCCCCCAGCTCGTCCTTCATGAGGTACATGTACTCCAGCACATTCTTCGCACTGCGTATTCCGCCGGCCGGTTTGAATCCCACGGCGTAGCCAGTCTGCTCGCTGTATTCCCGAATCATTCTCGCCATGACGAGCGCGAATGACAGCGTGGCGTTTACTCCCTCTTTGCCGGTGGAAGTCTTGATGAAGTCCGCGCCCGCCTGCATCGCGATGACGCTGGCTCGCGCGACGTTGTTCAACGTCGCGAGCTCGCCGGTCGCGAGGATGGCCTTCATGTGCGCTTCGCCGCAGGCGGCGCGAAACGCTCTCACTTCGTCGTAGAGCGCCTGCCAGTTGCCGGTGAGGACGTGTGCACGCGTGATGACGATGTCGATTTCGCGCGCACCGGCGGCGACGCTGGCGCGTATCTCGGCAATACGCTGGTCGAATGGACTCAGCCCGGCGGGAAAGCCGGCGGAAACGGCCGCGACTGGAATCGATGTCCCTGCAAGCGCTTCCACGGCGATCGGCACGAGCGCGTGATACACACACACCGCTCCTACTTGAATACCAAGCTCGGCGACACCGAGCGACCGCTCCAGCTCGTCGCGCAACGGGCGTCGCGCTTTCGCGCACAGGCGACGCACGTTGCCGGGCGTGTCGTCTCCTGCGAGCGTCGTTAGGTCAATGAGGGTGATTGCCCGCAACAGCCAGGCGGCTTGCCATTCCTTCTTCACAGTGCGTCGAGTTGGAATGGTGGCCGCTCGACGCTCGACGGCGCTCCGATTCACATGGATGGACCGGACCGTGTCGAGATCCAGCGGGATTCCCGGATTACGCGCGTCGTGAGACGGTCCATTGATGCGTTCGGTCGTGCCCGCCATCAACGTAGGCCGCGTCTCGGCCGCCCTGCTCTCACGTGGCGGCGAGGACGGCTTGCCCGCGTTGCTCGCCGTCGAGGTGATCGTTTCAAGATTGCGCTTCGCGCTCATGCCGCGGTAATGTAGGGCAGCAGAGGGACTAGGGGAGTAGGGGCTAGGGGCTTGGGTGGTGTTACAGTCTTGCAGAATTCCCTCTCATATCCGATCTCGCCAGTATGTCCCGGCTGACTCTCGCATTCATAGTCGTTCTCGTTGCTGCTTGCAGCGCTCCCCGGTTTTCTCATCTGTCCGTAGTTCCAACGACGGACGAGCGTGTTGCGCTGGGGTTCCCGCGCGACGTGCTTTACGTGCTCGATGGCCGCGTGT
>JANWKK010000037.1 GCA_025451425.1 Gemmatimonadaceae bacterium | reverse complement strand
GGCGTGACGGGGACCGCCGGCGCAAACACAACCACGAGCGCAACCACCAACGCGGCGCCCGCGAACGCGACGCCGACGACCACGACCACAACGCCTAACGCGACGACGTCGCGCACGACCACCACGACGACGAAGGCTCCGACGCCGGCGCCACCTCGGCCGCAGCGCCCATGAGCTTCTCGGCGCTGTTCATCCGGCGGCCGGTCATGACGATCCTGCTCATGGTCGGCATCGCCGCGTTCGGTGTCGTGGCGTACCGCAGCCTGCCGATCAGCGATCTTCCGACGGTTGACTATCCGACGATCAACGTCAACGCGAGCCTGCCGGGTGCAGGTCCTGAGACGATGGCGTCGGCAGTCGCGACGCCGCTCGAGAAGGCGTTCTCGACGATCGCCGGCGTCGACAACATGACGTCGTCGTCGAGCCTCAGTTCCACGTCGATCACGCTGCAGTTCACGCTCGACCGCGACATCGACGCCGCCGCGCAGGATGTGCAAGCCGCTATTGCCAAGACCCTGCGCCAGCTGCCGTTAGGCATCACGCCGCCGTCGTATCAGAAATCCAACCCGGCCGCGTCGCCGATTCTGCTCTTCACGCTCACGTCGCCGACCGCGCCGCTCACGCAGCTCGACGAGATCGGCGAAACACTCATCAGCCAGCGCCTGTCCACGGTCGACGGCGTGGCGCAGGTCTCGGTCTACGGCGCTGCCAAATACGCCGTTCGCGTGCAGCTCGATCCGACGGCGCTCGCGTACAGAAAGATTGGCATCGACGAAGTCACGACGGCAATTACGTCGCAAAATGTCAATCAGCCCACCGGCGTTCTCTGGGGGCCGAGCACCGCCTACACGCTGCAGGCGAACGGACAGCTCAACGATGCGACCGCGTTCCGTTCGATGACGGTGATCTATCGCAATGGCGCTGCCGTGCAGCTCGGAGCCCTTGGCCGAGTGCTCGATGACATCGAGAACAACAAGAACGCGAGTTGGTACGACGGCGAGCGCTCGATCGTTCTCGCGGTGCAGCGTCAACCTGGTTCGAATACCGTTGCCGTCGCGCAGCGTGTCGTCGCGGAGCTCGATTCCCTGCGTGGACGAATCCCGGCGAACGTGCAAGTGCATACGCTCTTCGACCGCTCGCAGGGGATTCAGCAGTCGGTGCGCGACGTCAAGTTCACGCTGCTGTTGACGCTCGGGCTCGTCGTCCTCGTGATCTTCCTCTTCCTGCGCAATCTCTGGGCGACGGTGATTCCGAGCCTCGCGCTGCCAATGTCCATCCTCGGCGCGTTCCCGGTGATGTACATACTCGGCTACAGCCTGGACAACCTTTCACTCATGGCCCTCACCTTGGCCGTGGGGTTTGTCGTTGACGATGCGATCGTCATGCTCGAGAATATCGTTAGGCACCTCGAGATGGGAAAGGAGCCGATCGAAGCAGCGATGGATGGCGCCCGCGAGGTCGGGTTCACCATCATCTCGATGACGATCTCCCTCACGGCCGTGTTCATCCCGCTGCTCTTTCTCTCGGGCATCATCGGGCGGCTGTTCCGCGAGTTTGCCGTGACGATCGCCGTCGCGATCCTCGTGTCGGGCGTGGTCTCGCTGACGTTCACGCCGATGTTGTCGAGTCGCTTTCTCCGCGCCGAGTCAAAGCGCGAGCACGGACGATTCTACACGACGACCGAGCGCGCGTGGGATTGGATGCTCGACCAGTACAAGTGGACGCTGGATTGGTCGATGCGGCATCGGCGGCTGATGATGGTGTTCTCACTCCTCATTCTTGTCGGCACGGTCGTCCTGTTCAAGATGGTTCCGTCTGGATTTATTCCCGACGAGGACACCGGCCAGCTTAGTGTGAATACCGAGGCCGCGCAGGGCACTTCATTCGATGACATGGTACGCCGCCAGCAGGCGATCGCGGCGATCGTGCAACGCGACACGAACATCGCGAGCTACATGTCGACAGTGGGCGGCGGCGGCTCGTCGGGATCGAATACCGGGCGCTTGTTCCTGTCGCTCAAGCCGCTCGGGACGCGACTCCCCGCCGCCGACATTGTCACAGAGCTCCGCAGCAAACTCGCCCGCGTCCCCGGAATCACGGCGTACGCGTCGCTACCGCCCGCGATTCAGATCGGTGGCCGGCAATCGAAGAGTCAATATCAGTTCACGTTGCAGGGATCTGACATCGCGACACTGTATCCGGCGGCGCAGAAGCTCGTTCAGGCGGCGAAGGGATCCTCGCTCCTTCAGGACGTGACGAGCGATCTCCAGCTGAGCCAACCCGAGGTCACGGTTTCAATCGATCGTGTTCGCGCGGCGGCGTTCGGCGTTACGGCGCAGCAGATCGAGAGCTCGTTGTACGACGCGTACGGATCGCGACAGGTGTCCACGATCTACACGCCGAGCAACGAGTACGAAGTGATCCTGGAGGTCTTGCCACAGTACCAGCAGGACCTGCGCGCACTCAGCCTTCTCTATGTGCGGTCGGCGGCAGGTGCGGTCGTGCCGCTCAGTGCCGTGGCCACGCTGCAGAAGACGATGGGTGCCGCGAGCGTCAACCATTCGGGGCAGCTGCCGTCGGTGACACTCTCGTTCAATCTCGCGCCGGGCGCATCGTTAGGTGCGGCGACCGCTGAGGTCCAGCAGCTCGCGACGCAAAACCTGCCTGCGGGGATCACGACGGCGTTCTCCGGCACGGCGCAAGTGTTCCAGTCGACGCAAGCAGGGCTGATGGTGCTCGTCGTGCTGGCGATCTTTGTGATCTACATGATTCTCGGCGTTTTGTACGAAAGCTTCATTCACCCGCTCACCATCCTCTCCGGTTTACCATTCGCTGCATTCGGCGCGCTGCTCGCGCTTCTCATTTTCCACGTCGAGTTGAGCGTCTACGCCTTCGTCGGGATCATTCTTCTGATCGGCATCGTGAAGAAGAACGCGATCATGATGGTGGACTTCGCGCTCGAGTTCGAGCGGACGGAGAAGGGATCGGCGGAGCACTCGATCGTCGAGGCCGCGCACGTTCGCTTTCGTCCGATCATGATGACGACGGTCGCCGCCCTCGTCGGGACGCTGCCGATCGCCTTCGCACGCGGCGCCGGCGCGGAGACGCGTCAACCGTTAGGCATCGCGGTTGTGGGTGGCCTCGCGTTCTCGCAGTTCATCACGCTGTACATCACGCCGGTCGTTTACACCTATCTCGACAACTGGAACCGGCGGCTGGAAGGGAAGCTCTCGCGCAAGGGCAAACGCCAGGCGCAGACAGCTCCCGCGGGAGAGCAGCTAGATCTGGGTGTTGCGCGGTAGAGGGTTGAGTGCTGAGGGTGAGCCCACTGCCCTCTACCCTCTACCCTCTACCCGTTCACTTCGGCGTCCAGCTCGGATTTGCCCCAAACAACCCGTGCACGATCCCGATCTGATAGGCGACGACGAGACCGAAGGCGAGGCTGATCAGGCCTGAGGCTACGCGGAGGCTGCGCTGGAGGCGCATGAACTGGCCGCCGCTGAGCGCGAAGGGGACGCTGATCGCCGCGGTGATCACCATCATGCCCGCGATCGTGCCGATGCCGAAGATGAGCAGATACAGAACAGACAAGAGCGGCACCTGAATCGTCGCGAGCACGAGGAGCGCGACCGCCGCCGAGCCCGCGAGCCCGTGCACGATCCCGACGACGAGCGGCCGTGCGAGCCGATACGGCGCGGTGCCGCCGAGGCGGCGGTCGATTCGCGAGAGCGGCGTGGCGTCGTCAGCGTGGGGATGTGCGTCGGGCGCGTGAGCGTGCGGATGCGTGTGGACGTAGTCGCCGTGGCTGTGCGCATGCGAGTGAACGTGGCCCTTCTGCGCGGCCGACCGTTCGCGCCGAAGCCAGCGCAACGTGCCGCCAAGGTTCGCGAGGCCGAGCACGATCAACATGATCGCGACGGCGAGCTCCATGCCCAGCCCGAGGCGCGTTGGAATCACCCACTTGAAGAGAATGATCCCGGTGCCGACGAGGAGAATCGTTAGGGTGTGTCCCACGCCCCAGGCAGCGCCAATGAGCGCGGCGCTCCGCACATTCCGGTGGCCGGCAACGATCGTCGTGACCGCGACGACATGGTCGGGATCCGTCGCGTGACGCATCCCGAGCATGAAACCCAGAGCGAGGATGGCGAGTATGCCGGTCATTGCTTCCTTAATCGCAGAGAACGCATTCCTTTAACCGCAGAGAGCTTTTTAACCGCAGAGAACGCAGAGGACGCAGAGGTCAAACAACTCGATTACCAAAACACGAAACGGTGATGTTGTTCCTCTGCGTCCTCTGCGCTCTCCGCGGTTAATGATAAGGGGACTTGACTTAATGATGCGGGTTGCATGCGCATATGGCATCGACGCATACTCCGTTCTGCGCTTCGTTCCTCGAACCTTCCCCAAGACTAACCATGCTCCGCTCGCCACTTCTCCGGTGGTCATTCACCGCGCCACTCACCCTGGCTGCCATTTTCATTCCGAGGCCAGCTTCGGCTCCCTCCATCGATCCGTCGCTCTACGCAGGACTCCAGTGGCGCAATATCGGTCCATTCCGTGGTGGCCGAATTGCCGCGGTGTCGGGCGCGGTCGGCCAACCGGGCGTCTTCTACGTCGGCCTCCCGGCCGGCGGCGTCTGGAAGACGACCAGCGCCGGTGAGACCTGGTACCCCGTCTTCGATTCGATCAAGACAGTCTCGTCTGTCGGTGCAATCGAAGTGGCGCCATCTGATCCGAACGTGGTTTACGCCGGCACCGGCGACATGGTCACGGGCGGTGCGGTCAACGAAGGCAACGGCGTTTACAAGTCGACCGACGCGGGCCGCACATGGCAGCATCTCGGACTCGAGGCCACGAAGCAGATCCCGTCGATCCTCGTCGATCCGAGAGATCCAAACCTCCTGATGATTGCCGCACAAGGAAACATTCACCAGCGCAACGATTCTCGCGGCGTGTTCAGAAGTACAGACGGCGGGCGCACGTGGACGAAGACGCTCTTCGTCGACGAGCAGACGGGCATCCAGAAGCTCGCCTGGTCGTACGACAAGCCGAGCGTCGTGTTCGCGACAACCGTTAGGCACTACGTCGCGCCGGGCGCTCCGCCGCGTCGTGGCGCCGAGCCCGACACGGGACGCACCGGAACGGCGCTTTACAAGTCGATCGACGAAGGCGTCACCTGGCAGGAGATCACCGGCGGCGGGCTGCCGCGGCTGAGTGGCCGTACCTCTGTTGCCGTGGCAATGAACACGAATGCGCAGCGCGTGTTTCTCATCGCCAACACCGGCTTCTATCGGTCGGACGATGGCGGCACGAGCTGGCGACAGATGGCCAAGGATGATGAGCGAATTCGTAACGGCCAGGGCGGCTATAACTGCGGAGTCTACGTCGACCCGAAGAACCCGGACCTGGTCTACACGATCAACACATCGAGTTATAAATCCACTGACGGCGGCAACACCTTCACCGGCTTCAAGGGCGCGCCCGGTGGTGACGATCCGCAGCAGATGTGGATCGATCCCACGAACGGCCAGCGCATTCTCCTCGGCCTCGACCAGGGCGCCGTCGTTTCGCTCGACGGTGGTACGACCTGGGGCTCGTGGTACAACCAATCGACCGAGCAGGTCTACCACCTCTCGGTCGATAACTCGTTCCCGTACTGGGTGTACGCGACGCAACAGGACGCCGGCGCCATTCGTCAGCGGTCGCGCGGAAACTTCGGTGCGATCACTCCGGCCGATTGGAATTCGGTGAGCGGTTGGGAGTGGGGCACGATCGTTCCTGATCCGCTCAACACGAACACCGTGTATGCGAGCGGCTCGGGTATCGTGAAGATCGCTTATCCGAGCGAGCAATGGATCAACGTCAGCCCCGCGACGGACCCCAATCTCAAACTGCGTACATCATTCTCGCAGCCGATCATCTTCACGCCGTGGGACAAGCACGAGCTGCTCGCGGGGTTCCAGTATCTCATGGCGACAACTGACGGCGGCGCGCACTGGCGGAAAATCAGACCCGATCTTGGTGTCCCCAAGGGCGGAGATCCGACGCTCGCGGGACGCTCTGCAACAGACAACAACAACACCACTGGCCGCCAGCCGCCGTTAGGCGGCGCGATCGAAACGATCTCGCCGTCAAGCGCCGCGGCGGGGACGATCTGGGTCGGCACGAACAATGGCCTGATCAAGCTCACCCGCGACGAGGGAAAGACTTGGCAGGACGTCAGCATTCCCAACTTGCCGAACCAGGCGCGCGCGCTTGTCTCGTCGATCGACGCGTCACACAGCGACCCTGCCGTCGCATACGTCGCGGTCGACAATCACACGAGCGGCGATTACGCGCCGTACATCTACCGCACGCACGACTTCGGGAAGACGTGGACGAAGATCGTCGACGGTCTCCCGACTGAGGAACCAGCCGGCAGCTTCGCGCGTGTCGTGCGTGCTGACACAAAAAAGCCAGGCCTCCTGTTCGCGGGCACCGAGACAACCATCTATGTCTCGTTCGACGACGGGGATCACTGGCAATCGCTCCGGCTCAACCTGCCGACGGCGTCGCTCCGCGATATCGCGATTCACGACAACGATCTCGTTGTCGGCACCTATGGCCGCGGCATCTGGATCCTCGATGAGTACACGGTGCTTCGGCAGCTCGCGCCGGAGATCGGCAGCGAGGCCGCGCACCTCTTCAAGCCCGCCGACGCCGTTCGC
>JANWKK010000036.1 GCA_025451425.1 Gemmatimonadaceae bacterium | reverse complement strand
CTGCACGAGAACGTCCCGGCTCCCAGCGATCCACGCATGCGTGCGTTGATCGCCGAGTCGGCGCGCGATTGGAGCCTAACGAGCCGAGTGATGCCGAGCGGAGCCGGTCACGACGCGCAGGCGATGGCGACGATTGGTCCGATGGGCATGATCTTCATCCCGAGTATCGGCGGAATCAGCCATGCGCCGAAGGAATTTTCGAGGCCCGGGGATATCGTTAATGGCGCGAACGTCCTTCTGTCGACGTTGCTGCGACTCGACGATGTGAGTTGGGCTTGATTCGATCGCCCGCGGAGTCGCTCTGAGCGTCGGCGAGGTCTCTCTGTAGTGAAGATCAAACTGGGTTAACACGGAAGAGGCCGGCAACGGCGCGGAAACGGCCGGATTAAGAACAGCGTCAGCGAATTTTTTAAAAAGATTCGTAACCGTCCTATCATCCGGCCGTTTCGGCGCGGTTCCCGGCCTCTTCGGTGTCAAAGTCAGTTAATCCTTACGCCGAGGATGGCATCGACGGTTCGATAGAAGATCACTCGTACAGATCTTCCCGCGTTCGCGGCAAATCGACTTGCCCACCAGCTCGCGGCTTCGCGAGCAACGACTGGATGATCCCGATCCGTCCACTGCGGAAGCCATACGCGGACGCTGACATGTAGAGGCGCCACACACGATATGTCGGCTCTCCGACGAGCGCGACCGCCTCACGACGGTGAGCCTCGAGACGGTGAATCCAATGTTCGAGCGTGAGCACGTAGTGCTCGCGAAGGCTTTCCACGTCCCGCAACTCGAATCCACTCAGCACGGCGCTCCCAATGACGGTCGCCGAGGGAAGGAGCTCGCCATCGGGGAACACATACCGATCGATGAATTGATTGCGACGCCAAAGCTTGGCCGCAGCGCGCGTACCTAACGAGGTAGGACGCGAGGCATCGATGCTGACGATGCCGTGATTCAGGAAGAGGCCGCCCGGCCGGAGCGCCGCGAAGGCGGATGCAAAGTACTCGTTGATCTGCTTGTGACCGACGTGCTCCACCATGCCGACGCTGGCGATCTTGTCGAACTCGGAGTCGCGCGGCAGTTGCCGATAATCCCGCAGCTCGACGCGGCAGCGATCGCTCAATCCCGATGCGGCGATGCGCTCGCGCGCGAGCTCGGCCTGCGCCTCGCTGAGCGTGATGCCGAGCGCGAAGACACCATAGCGCCTCGCGGCGTGCATGATGAGACCGCCCCAGCCGCAGCCAATGTCGAGCAATCGCTCGCCCGGGCTGAGCCGGAGCTTCCTGCAGATGAGCTCGAGCTTCGACTCCTGTGCGCTGTCGAGATCGTCGTCCGCGCCAGCGAAATAGCCACAGGAGTAGACCATTCGTGTGTCGAGCCACATCGAATAGAACGCGTTGCCAACGTTGTAGTGAAATCGCACCGCGTCTCGATCGCGCATCGTCGAGTGGCGGCGACCAGAAAGATGCGACGA
Source organism: Gemmatimonadaceae bacterium (assembly GCA_025451425.1). The sequence continues at coordinate 3,770 of JANWKK010000036.1, read as the reverse complement.
CGCAGGAATCACCGAGTCTTCGGCTTGCTTGTGATGATCGTCACGCGGCAAGGCCAGGACGTGTCGGGCGAGCCGTAAGAGCGCACGCGGCGAACGAAGGCGTGAGGCGGCAATGTCGCCGAGGTCGGCGGCGGCCTCGAGGTTACCTTCGACGTCGATGTCGCCAAAGATGTAGCTCTCGGACAAAGAGAGCTCTGAGGGCGGGAGCAGCATGCGGCGCAGCGCGCCCGGAGACTCGAGCACGATCGTGAATCGCGGTGCCTCGACCGGCTCATCGACTGTCCCGTCCCAGAAGCGCGCCGCGAACCGCCGCGCCGGCACTGGTCCGAAGGCATCGTCCAGCACAACTCGCGCAGCCTCGAGCGCGCGCCCGTCTTTTCCGGGGGGGAGCGCCTCTGAGAACGACTGCTGCGTAGTAATTGGTTGCGCCATGGGGCTCTCGATCGCGGAGCCAAAGGGTACTACTGGGAGTATACGAGTGGAGGGAAGCGTTGAAGTGGGTTGCTTGTCGAGCGCCGGATTGCGTGACGTCGGATGGGTCTCTCCCGTCGAGTCTGGGTAATACGACGCCACTTTTCGCTTCCATTTCGAGCTGATGACTCTATGCGTGGATCTAGCCGTTTCGTTTGGTCTTTGAGTACGCTCGCCGTTGGGCTATCTGCATTGTTTGTACAGGGATGCGCGACCGGCGGCTCGGCGCCGGTGACGCAGCAGGGCTCCGCGCGCCGACTGTCGGGCGACCTCACCGCAGAGAGTTTTGCGGCACTCGAGGGCGGCGTCCTCGACGAGCTCAATCGCGTCCGCTCCAATCCGAAGGACTATGCCGCCGGTCTCGAGCGCGATCTGCAGTATTACCGCGGGAACCTGTTCCGTCGTCCAGGTGACGACAGTGCGCTCGAGACGCGAGAGGGCGCCACAGCGGTGCGCGAAGCGATTCGCGTTCTTCGACTGACGAAGCCAATGGGGACGTTACGTCCCTCCGCCGGCATGACGCTTGGCGCCCGCGATCATGTCAAAGACCAGGCGTCGCGTGGCCTGATGAATCACAAGGGCACCGACGGCAGCATGGCATGGGATCGTGTAAGTCGCTATGGCGACTGGAAGACGAAGATCTCCGAGAACATGACGTTCGGTCCGTCAACGCCTCGCGATGTCGTTGCCGCGCTGATCGTCGACGACGGAATTACCGATCGAGGGCATCGTAAGAACATCCTCGATCCGGACGTCAAGATGGTAGGAATCTCTTGCGGCCCGCATAAGGCGCTTCGCGTTATGTGCGATATGGTGGAGGCGGCCGGGTTTGTCGAGCGACAGGCAGAGCATCGGTAGAGTGGCCAGTTTCGAGTGACGAGTGGAGAGTCCTTGACTCACGCCACTTGTCACTTGCCACTCGTCACTACCTGGTCGCCGCCGCTTTCGGCAACACTCCCCAGATATCCTCGTCCTCGAGGCCGAGAACCCAAGCCGAGAACCCGCGCAGCTTCTTCTCCTGCATGAGCGCTAGCTTCGCCTGGAAGCTCCGCGAATTCTCGAGGAAAATCCACTCGTATACGCCGCCGTTAGGGTAATATGCGAAGGGCACCTGATCCGTCTCCTCCCAGCGCATCGGCGCGTCGGCGCGCTCGGCGAGATGCTGCCCCCAGCGCCACGTGACCGTCTCACTCGAGGATCGCACCTGCTCGGGAATCGACGGATCGGCGCGCGCGAACCAGTGCTCGCCGTACAACGGAATGCCGAGCGACAGCTTTTCGGCCGGTACGTAGCGCAGGAAGTAATCGACGTTGTCGCGAACCCACGTTAGGCCGGCGACGGGTCCGGGTGGCGTCCGACGTGTGTGTTGATCGTACGACATGATTGATACGAAGTCACTCACACGTCCGATCGGCGCGAGGTCATAGCCGCCGCGCCAGCTCTCCTGGAGAAATCGATGATAGGCCGTCGGGCCCGCGGCTTCGTCCGTGCGGTGAACGACGGCGATCGAGATGGCGAAGGCCGCCGCATGAAGGGCCGCGGCGGCGTCGCTGTACCATTTTGTGAATCGGTCGCGATCGAGCTCGTTGAGATTCTCGACGTCGAATTGAATGCCCCAGTACCCGTTGCGACGGCAGGCAGCCACCATTGCTTCGATGCTCCGGCGCTGCGCTGCCGTATCGCCCAGCAATCGCCGCAATGCCGGCTGATTGAAGCCTTCGTTCACAACGAGCGGCATCACCTTCACATGATGCTCTTTCGCGAGCTTCAAGACGCGTGCGTCGACGCCGCCGAAGAGTGTACCCAGCGAGTCGACCGTGTAACTCTGCGGCGCGAGGACGCTGATCTGATCGATGTGCGCAACGAGGCTGCGATAGGCATCCTCGCGATCGGTGTAGTAGAACAATCGCTCGCCCTGCGCGCCGAGAGGGGCGGCCGACAGGATGAGCGTTAGCGCGACGAGCCAATAACGCATGCCTGCCGGGTCGAGATGTTATTGTGGGGCGCCGAACGTCTGCACGAAGATCAATCGTCCGTGCGCGTCAGACTCGAGCACGACGCCAGTCTCGCTGTAGCCACCAGCGAGAATGTTCGCGCGATGTCCAGGCGACTGCATCCATGCCGCCACGGCGCTCGCGGCATCGGTGTAGCCGAGCGCGAGATTCTCACCGAGAGCATTCCATGCGTAGCCAGCGACCTCGGCTCGCATGCGAGGCGTCGGATACGCGCCGCTGAGAATGAAGTGGTCCAGGATCCCGGTCTCCGCGATCTGTGTCGCCTGTAGCTTCGCGTCCTTGACCAAGCGCGTATTCACGCGCAACGGCGGAAGTGAATGCTGCGCACGCTCGAGATTCACCAGAAACACGACTTCGCTCGCCATGTGATCGAGCGACATCGGAATGACGATACGCGCTGGACGCACTGTCGCGGCGGTGCGCGTGCTCGCCGTGCTCGGTAGCAGAAATGCAAATCCTGAACAGAGCACCAGTGCCACCAGCGCTTGCGTCGCTTTGCCGGCGCGGGTGCCCTTGCTCTGACGAATGTGCGTGACGAGCAAGCGTCCGAAGCCGGAGCGCGAGATCACACGCGGACGCACATGGACGCGATGGCGATTCGGCGGCAAGGAGCGGTAAGTCACAGAGAACACCAACCAATTCAAGAACGTGCGAGGCGGCCCATCGTGCTCGGCAGTTGCAACACGAGCCAGCGGCGGCTCGCGTCACGTTTCGATCGCACTCCAATCCCTACGGTGCCGACAACGCTGAGTGTCGGCCCCGACCTTCGTGCCCTGGATCCACAATTCATCTTTCGTGCTGTCGAAGCCCGGACTTGCACTTGTCGGATTAGCGAAATACTTCCGAAATGGTGACACTTCTCTACGCTCCAGCCCCTAAGCTCTAGCCTCTGATCCATGCCTCTTCGAGTTCTGGTCACGGACGAAATCGATCCCGAAGGCGTGCAGCTTCTCGCGGCACAGCCTGAGCTGCGCATTGACGAACTGCCGACATTGCCAAAGCAGGATCTGCTTGCGCGCATTGGCGAGTACGACGCGATCGTGGGACGAAGCGCGACGCGAATCTCCGAGGAGCTGCTCCGGGCGGCGAAGAAGCTCAAAGTCGTGGGACGTGCCGGCGTCGGTGTCGACAACATCGCGCTCGAGACGGCGACAGCACTCGGGATCGCCGTCATCAACGCGCCTGCTGGCAACACGGTCGCCGTCGCCGAGCTGTTCTTCGGCGTAATGATCGGGCTCTTGCGTCATTTACCGCACGCGACGCAATCGATGCGCGAAGGCAAAT